>NZ_DJHG01000128.1:0-3435 GCF_002432955.1 Mesotoga sp. UBA5825
TCAACGGTCCACCGTCCACCGATAAGAGAGAGAGCCACCGCAGACCGAAATCGTAGTTAAAAACCACGAGACAGAACCGAAAATAGGGACTGACGAGCTCCTGACGTCTGTACCGTTTTTCGCGTTTTCTCGCCCTCTCTTTCTCTCTCTCTTCCCCTCTCCTCTTCCCGCTCTTCCCAAGGACGGGTCCACGCTCCTAAACGAAGGTCGAAGGACGGCTCTCTGCACGCTCTTATGAAGGAAGAACTGCTCTTGTTCCTAAAAATGGAGTCCCTATTTTTCCGACCTCAGGGTCATCCCGTGATGCACCTGCACGGGATCTCGCCCTGAAGATCAGCTGCACGCTTAAGAACAAGAACCCCCTGGTCGCTGGAAGAGCCGCTGTGCGCTTAAGAACGGTGACCCCGCTGTACGCTGTTTAGAGCCGTCTTCGTTTAAAAGCTCGACTGGCTGTGACGAAGCCACCAACGTTATTTTTCCAGATACGCCTTCAATGCCTCTTCAATTGTCATCGGCTCCAGAATCACCGGCTCGTAGTCCATCTCGGCGAGCTTTTTCAGCGATCCCTGTCCCATTGCTGCCCCGATCCATACAGGGCAGTCACCGATAACCTGGAGGATCTCGTCGAGTTCCGCATGCTTATGATTCTCGAAATAAGGATTAGGCCTTGCTTCCAGCTTGACGGCGCATTTGCCTTCGTCAAGCTCATAAATGTCGTAGTACCTTGACTGCCCGAAGTGGTCGTCGTTCAATTTGAAACCGTCGTTGGTCCCAATTGCGATTAACTTTCCCATCTCTCATCCTCCTGATCGTCTTCCTGCAAGGATGTATCTGTAAAAATCCTTCCCGCGATAGGAGTTCTTCTCGACGTTCGGATTCTTGCTAAGTCTCTTCAGAAGATCTCCGACCGATTCCTCATTGAACTCCGCCTCCACAAAACTCTTTATGTCTTTCTCCGACATCGGATGGCGCTTGATGATCTCGATCACTGCATCCAGCGCTTTTTTCTCAGAGGTAGTGAAGCTGCTGACCGGGAGGTTCTCGATACTCTCCGCCTTCAAAAGGGCACGGGCATATCTAAGCGTCTCTTCTTCAGGTATTTCTACATTTTCTTCTGCCGGTGGCCTGGCAGGAACATTTATGTACACTCTTGCCGGGGCCAGCAGTTCGATCCTATTCTTCAGTTCTCCAAGAAATCTGTCACTGTCGTTGTAATCCTTTACGAGCATTACTTCCAGCCAGATTTCACCTTTGAATTCCTTCGAAAACTCTAGCAAACCATTATAGACCCTCTCATGTCTGAGCTTTCCATAAGGTCTGTTTATTCTCCGAAAGCTCTCCCCGTCAATGGCATCGAAGGTCGGCATCACAATGTCGAAATTCATTATCTCTTCTCTTAATGTTTTCTCATATAGAAGAGAGCCATTTGTGATTAGCACAAGCGGCTTGGCTGTCAGTTCTCTTAGTCCATTCACTATGGAATCCAATGGCTTGTACAGAGTCGGTTCACCTTCTCCGACAACCGTCACAACGTCGAACGACTCTTCACCGTGAGCCTCTATAAACGTTCTTGCCTCGGATAGAATCTCCTCAGGCGGATAGAAGGTCTGCCTGGTATTGGTCATATTCGTCGTTCTTCCTAGCTGGCAGTAAATACACGAGTAATTGCATGTCTTGAACGGTATCGTACAGACCCCAAGCGATCTGCCAAGTCTTCTTGAAGGCACCACTCCGTATACATGACTCAAACGAATCACATCCCTAACGATATTGTTTGGCTATCTTCCTCCCTGTCCTCCCATGCCCTTTCCCTGTCCTCCTCCGCGTCTGCCTCCCCCCATACCTCGTCCCAGTCCTCTTCCCTGTCCAGAACCGGTTTCACGGCCGATGCCGTATCCTCCTCCACCGGCTCTAAGAGAGGGATTTTCAGAGTTTGACCTTATTGCATTCACCGGACAGGCACTGAAACAATCCCCGCATCTGGTGCAAAGCGCGTTGTTTATGTACGCCTTGCCCGCCTTCATTACGATTGCTCCTTCCACCGGACAGGCTTTGATACACAGTCCGCATCCGGTGCACATATCTTCTCTTACCCAAGGCAATTTAAACATCTCCTTTTTTCATTATATATGTTTATTGCATATATATTATATCACCACAAAATCCCCTTTTACAAATTCCCGGAATACTCTGACGAACATCCTGAAAAGAATCTGCTTCCAAAAGCTGTCCGAGTGAGACGACCACTTGCCAATAAGCTTCGCCAGTAATAATTGTTGCTTGTGAAACGGGAGATTTCGTCTAGAATAGGAATCATAACACACTCAATTGGAGGTGCAGAAAAGTGAAATCTTATGTTTCCAAGAAAGCCGTCTTTTCCATTATCCTTGTTCTTTTTCTATCGGCTGTGGGCCTGGCCCAGCCCATTACCTTCCTTGTAAATCCCGATTACGATCCCTTCAGTTACCTGGATGAAGGCCATCTGAAGGGCTTCCTCGTCGATCTGATCGAATCGCTGGAAAGCGAAACGGGCATAGACGTCGAGATGAGACCCGTTAAATTCGACGAAGCCCTCAAAATGTTACAGGGCGAAGGGAGATACTGCATTCCCTCTCTTGTCTTCACGACCCAGAGAAAAGCTCTTTATCAGTGGGTAGGCCCCGTTGTCATAACGAACACTTACCTCTACACGAGAGAAGAGCTCTCGAGTGAATTCAAATCGCTGGAGGACGTCAGAAACGCAAACTCGGTGGGCGTGGTTAGAGAATACTACTCCCACAAACTCTTAGAGGAGCAGGGATTCGACAACCTAATCATTTTTGAAGACGAGGAGTCATTGCTCGATGCCCTATTTGTCGGGGAAATCGACCTCGCGCCCTTCAACTCGGCAGTTCTACGACAGCTACTCCAGAAAGAACAGGCCTCTAATCTTCTCGTGCCAACAGTTGCGATCGACCTTGACATGACATACCTCGGTTTCTCGAAGGACGTCCCCTCCGAAATCGTGAGCGCATTCCAGAAGGCTCTCGACGGTCTCAAGGCATCCGGCTCCTTCTCCGAACTCTACGGCCAATGGTTCCCCGGACAGCCCGTTCCCGGCATCTACACCTTCCTGACCGAGGAGTACCCGCCCGTTACCTTCAAAGGTGAAAATGGAGAACCGACGGGCTTCGTAACCGAAATGGTAAAGGAGATCCTCCGTAGAAACGATATGTCTGGCGAGATCCTGATCGTCCCATGGTCAATAGGCTATGAACTGGCCTCCAATCTGCCGAACGTCTTCCTCTTCAGCATGGACCAGACCGAGCAACGAAGGGATAACTTCGAGTGGATCGGACCGGTGGGAAAGAACACCGCCTACCTCTACGCCCGCAAAGACACAGTCACCCCAGCTACAGATCTCGAATCCGCAAAGACTGTCGCGGCCATAGGCAC
>NZ_DJHG01000128.1:3456-4192 GCF_002432955.1 Mesotoga sp. UBA5825
GTGAGCTCTCTCGATCCTCTCGACGCCGTCGTACAGCTTTTCGAAGGCGAAACAGATTTGGCAGTCTTTACCGACCTCACTGTCGGCGAGCTCGTCAAGAATGCAGGCTACAGCATGGACGACCTGGAAGCACTTATTGAGCTTCAAACAAACTACTTCTACATCGCAGCTTCGAAGGGAACGAACTTCGGTATGATTCTGAGCTTCCAGAAGACTCTCGACGAAATGAAGCGCGACGGAAGCTTCGAAGAAACAATCAGAGAGTTCGTGCCGAACATGCTCGTGACATCGCTGCTCTGGAATTCCTCCCATCTTGATGTCAAGGGTCTTCGAACCTCCATGAACACCCTCTCCGTAGGCGAGATAGCTACCGTGGAACTCCAGGAGAACGGCTCCACCGGTTATATCTGGGACGTAAAGATAACCAATCCAAACGTCGTTTCGCTGATCTACGAGGGCTCGATCTTCGAAAGGAAGTTCCTTGACGATTCCCAACTTGTGGGAGCGCCCTATAGTGTCCAGTGGGTATTCGAAGCCCAGCAACCCGGCGAGACAGTTGTCATATTCTCCCTCAGGCGCCCCTGGGAAAGCGTCCATCCAATACAGACCTTTGCGATAAACATAGTAGTCGAGTGAAAACGAAACATCCATGATTATAGTGGCAGGAAGGCTTTTGCGGCCTTCCTGCCGTTAGGGTGTGTGTGTAGTACAGTTCCAAGTTACAAGTTCTGAGTTG
>NZ_DJHG01000034.1:0-2809 GCF_002432955.1 Mesotoga sp. UBA5825
GGCCAGGATCTCGTTCTTTGAAACTGTTGCAAGTGACAAGATGCAGGTTGAATAAGAAACGGTTATCCGTGAACGGTCCACCGTCCTCCGACAAGAGCATGGCCCCGTTCTTGGAAGAGCGGTTCTTTATTCTTAAGCTCAGGAGCGCAATCAGAAGTCGACTTTCGAGAAGATGGTGTTCCTTCTATCTGATTCAAACATCAAGAATATGTCTCAAAGATTCTTGTATACATTTCTACGATGGCCGATATGCAGAATAGTAACTGACTTATCTTCATCACTAATCTCATAGATAATCCGATAGTCACCAGCTCTTATCCGCCATCCCTCTCTTCCGGTCAACTTACTAGAACCTCTTGGACGCGGATTCGAAGCGAGCAGCAATATCCTTTGCTTGATTCTGCTATAGTTCGGCTCTCGAAGTGACTGAAGCTCTTTTGCAGCTGTGCTGAGAATAAGAAGTTAGTATGCGTCAGGCATCTTCCCGCTTGACTTTATCTAGAGCCTCTTCAAACGGAAGAATCTTGTCGGTTGACTTCTTAGCTTTGTCGTATGCTCGAATCTCTTCCAATTCTTCCAACTCATCGAGAATCTTCTTATATGTAGAAATACTAAGAATCACGCTAACTGGTTTTCCATCTTCATTAACAATCATGCGGGGTTCTTTCATTAAATCACCTCATATGGAATTATAGCATTTTGAGGAGCGGTCCCTCGTTCCGAAGCTGCGTGTCCAAGTTCTTCTTGGTAAAGTTGAGGTCAGGGGACAGAGGCGAGAGGTTTGAAGGGCGACAAGAACTTAACTTTCTAACGTCTGGTTCGAGATGAGGAGAGAGGGCGAGAAGGATGAGAAGAACTAGATCCCGTGCAGGTGCATCACGGGATGACCCCAAACAGGAGCCCTGAACAGAACATTTTCAGGGCAGGCTTCATTGGGGTGGGCTTCTTCTTAGGGCAGGCTCTACGGGATGACAGGAATAGGGGATTTGCGGACACACTAATCAGGGAAGGCTCAACGAGTTGACAATGTTAGACAATTATTCAGTTTCCTTGCACGGGCGAACAGCTGTTCGTCCGAAACGACTTTGCGGTTGACAATCCAAGAGGTTCAGTAGTAATCAGTAGACATACCTTCAAATACTCTGAGTGCGTTATATTCACATCTTAGGAATGGTATGTGCTATAATAGCACACAGAGGAGGTGGGTTAATGGTGCACTTAAGAGAATGTAGAGAAAGGAGCGGCCTTTCCCAGGAAGAAGCTGCTTCTAAGCTGAGCGTAGATAGAACTTCTCTTTCAAGGATGGAGAACGATAAGCAGAAGATTGATCCTGTTCTCCTGTTTAGAATGGCAAAGTTATACAATGCTTTGCCAGAAGATCTACTTGGAATTCAGAAAGAAAAAGAAAGGGAGTTTTCGTTGGCTTTCAGGGACAAGAGTAATCTGGATGTTGAGAGCAGAGAAATATTCGAAAAGATTGAGAGGATTGTGAAGAATATCATTTTTCTTGAGGGAGAACTGAATAGTGAGGACTTCTAGAGAAATCGAAGCCGTTGCATTGAAAGCGCGCAAAGAAATTGGGCTTTCCTTAGGTCTCAACGAGACTTTACTCAGAAAAAACCTAGAAGACAAAGGTTACTTCCTTTTCTACTATCCATTCGGCGAAAGTGGTATTTCGGGAGCGTTGTTCAGCAGTGTTCATGCGAGGATACTGGTCGTTAATTCATCACAATCTATCGGTAGGCAGAACTTCACAGTGGCTCATGAATTAGGTCACATCTATCTACACAATACCGAAAGTCTGGTCGAAATATCCGGAGATGAATCTTCTACAAAGGAAAGGGAGGCTGATAGCTTTGCTTCGATGTTTCTCATGCCAGCCAATGATGTCTCTTCAATGATACAGACAAACGGAGGAATCGAGTTTGACGCAGTGGAAGTCATGGAGATCTCGCAGATGTTCAGGATGAGTTACAAAGCCACGCTTAAGCGGTTGACGGAGGTTTTTGGCCGGAAAGCTATTCCATTGACTTTGTGGGACAAAAAACCCCTTCAACTGGCAGAGATGTTAAATATGGATAAAAGACTCTATGAGCCAAGTGGGGAGAAATACTGGTCGAACACCAAGTATGTATCAACGGCCTTCAGGGCACTGGAAAAAGGAAGAATCAGCTTCAGCAGATTCCTCGAGCTAATGAAAGATATAGGGCTTAATGGCTACGATGTTCTTGAAAACATGAAGGAGAGCGACTAGTGTTTGTTATAGACACCACGGTTTTATCTAACTTCGCTGCAGTCCAAAAGATTGATACTCTTGTGAGAATTCTTAAAGATGAAGCAGTTGTTCCAGAACCCGTCGTGAATGAGTTTCATGATTGCAGAAGGTTTTCGAGATTAGAGATAGGTTTCCCAGTTGTACAGATTATGCGTGAAGATCTAGAGTTATTTGCTGATTCAGTCAGCAGTTTCGGTTTCTCAGGACTCGGAAAGGGAGAACTATCATGTATCTTCACAGTTAGTATCAAAAATCTCGCGGATACAGTTCTTACCGATGACAATCTCGCCAGACAATACTGCAGGAAATACAAGATTGAATTCCACGGAAGTGTGTATATTCTAGCTCTTGGTGTGAGAGAACGAGTACACTCCCTGAGTGAAGCTGAGAAATTGCTTTCAGAAATGAAGTGTTATGGGTTCTGGCTGAAAGACAGAATTTCGGTTCAAGAAGCGCTAAGACTTCTTTGCTAAAGAGACAACGAATAGAAAAGCTTCTGGAGACTCAAGGCTGGCTTCGGCAGGAGGCAACAAA
>NZ_DJHG01000041.1:0-434 GCF_002432955.1 Mesotoga sp. UBA5825
GGTCTGCACGGGATCTGGTCTTATGAACGACCCAAGGACCGAGAATCTGGCCAGAAGCATGATAGTGACCTGAAGTAAAAAAAGAGCGTCATCCCGTAGAGCCTGCCCTGATGTGCACCAATGAGCCTGCCTTAAAATGCTCCTGTTTGGGGTCTCCTGTTCATGGATTCTAGTAAGAGCGGTTCTTGGTCGTTCGCTTTTGGTTGTTGGTAAAAGCAACCAATGGAAGGAAGCGCTACTCTTCGCTAAGCGGGAATCGCGTCCCTAGACGTTTTTCCCAGCATCACTTCCGGCGATGCTCTTCGCCGCATCACTTCTGTTCTTGCTCTTCTCGGAGGACGGGTCCATGATCTTGAGCGAAGGACCAGGGACGGCTTTTATCCTCATCCCTGCTCTAGCAGAAACTCTGAGTGAAGAGCGGTCCTCCGTCAGCC
>NZ_DJHG01000041.1:448-13735 GCF_002432955.1 Mesotoga sp. UBA5825
CGAGGACCCGCTGAACGCTGTGACTCATAAACTGCACAGGTGTAACATTGAAAGTTTTGAAGTATTATATTTCTTAGGTAATGCTGCAAAGGGAGGTTATGAAATGAAAGAAGAGAATGTAAGGAAAGAGTCAAAGCTAAGTCAGGTTTTTCTTGGAATAGTGGTCATAGCTCTTGGCTTGATGATCATTTTTGTCCCTGCAATGATGTCAAACTTCTGGCTATTGTTCATCTGGCTTCCGGGGATCATAATGGAGTACAACGCGATCAAGAATAGAATCGACGGACTTCTGGTTCCCGGTGGCGTGTTGCTTGTTGTGGGGTTGGCCTTGACTCTGGGAGTTGTCTTCCCTGGATTCTACGACAGCGGCGGGTGGGGACTCTTCGTTCTTGCGCCGGCATTTGGGTTATTCCAACTTTACTTGGCAGGCGGAAAGGGCCGCTCTCCTCTGTTGATTCCTGTCGCGATACTTGCAGTTGTCGGAGTTATTGCCCTAATACCTTCTTCATTTTCGCAATGGGCAATGATCGTCGTGGGAGCAGTCTTGATCGTGTTTGGTCTACTTGTTCTCTTCAGAAGAAAGTGACTTGACGTCACGACCCATTTGGTAGAAATCGAAGTATTCGTCGCCTATTCGCATATATCTCTTAAGTGTTCCTTCGATTTCAAATCCCAGTTTAGAATAGAGGCATCTAGCTCTGTCATTGTCTGATCGCACCTTTAGGCCGATCCGAGTTATTCCGCTGCTCTGTGCATGCTCAAATGCGAGCTCTATGAGGGTCTTTCCAATGCCCATTCCCCAGTAAGGCTTGCTTACAGACAGTGCAATCTCTGCCCAGTGGTTGATGCGCTGTTTTGAGCCTCCTTGCATTGTGATCAGTCCAATAAGCTTGTCTTCACATTCGGCCACCGCCATAAAGCTGTTGGCCTGTTCGTTAAACGATGCGATTATCTGTCTTTCAGCCTCTTCACTTAAGGTCAACTCGTTTCTTCCGAAACTCAGATAATCAGACTCTCCGGCAATGAAATTGATGTAGGCGAGTATTCTCCTTGCATCTTCTTTATCTGCGGTTCTAAACAAACAAATGCGGTCATTTTTAAGAACTCGCTCTTTCAAGACTCTTCTAGAAGGGGAGCTTTTCATCCTCGTCATCTCCGTCTGTCGGCAGCTGCATTTCTTCAGAGGACTCTGTCTCAATTGAGGCCAAAAAGCTTGAGTACTGTCTGTCCAATTCTTCCTTTTCCCTTTTAAGGGTTATCAGTCTCAGGCGAGCTGCGGTAAGAAGCTGAATTGCTTTCTGATAAGCCTTGAGTGCAACCTCGACATCTATCTGAGAGTTGCTTCTGAAATACTCGTCGATAGATCTTATGTATCCAAGCAGCTTCTTGAAATCCATAGAGTTTATTTGCTCTTCTTTCAGCTTCAAGACTGATTCTAACGTCTTTTCATCCATGTCACACCTCCGATTTGACTTCATCTATGGTAGTCTTTGCCTCTCCATCTTTGAAAACGCAGTCCAGTGAGTCGCCTGCCGAAACCGCCTTCGCGCTGTTGATTATCAAGCGACCTCTTTTCAACACCACTCCACCGAAAAGCAATGATGCGGCGTAGCCCCCATGGAGTGTAAGCTCATCAAATAGTTTATCCAGATCATCTCCTGAATTCGCTATTAGGTCATCGAACAACCTGGTTACTCCCTTGTCAAGTGTTTCAACGAGTATTCCGGAATTCATGAGATGTTTCTCAAGACTGTTTCCGAACCCTCTGTGATCAAGACGACTCTCGGCAAACGCCAGGTTTCTTTGTATCGAGCTGTCGGCACTATTTACCAGAGCGTCCGTTAATGCGAAAATCTCATTCATGCCTCTCTCAATCGAGAGGACGTATCTAGCCGGATTGAACGATCCAAGATCGTTCATCGCAAGGAGGATTCTGTGAGTAATCGTTCCTGAAAGAACTCTGGATCCATCTTCAAAGAACTGGTCCGTGCGATTGATGGTTTCTCCTATCCTATCGGCTATGAACTGGAGTCTATCGGGTCCTGTCTCGTTCTCGGCCCTTTCGAAGAGCCACTCAATCTCATCTCCCATCAGATCGGAGAATTCACTCAGGGTATCGACGTAATCATTTACCTGTTCGCTTATTCCACGTGCAACTGCAGTAGGAGTATCAAAACGCTTCCAGGCAACGAAGTCAGGTATAGTAACGTCTCTTTCATGGCCAATAGCACTCAGTACTGGGCAATACTTCTTGTTGAATTCCGAAATTGCCATTCCAAGTTCAAGACTATCGAAATACATTAGATCGCTTGCAGAACCCCCTCCTCTTGTAAGAACTATCACGTCATACTTCACAGGACAAGATTCTATTTTCTTTAGAGCAGAAAGAACACCCGGAACTGTTCTATTGCCTTGCATATATGATTCGTAGAGATGCACTACGGGCTTGTACGGGTAGTTGACGGAGAGATTTGAGAAGAAATCCCCCAGTCCAGCTGCAGTAGAAGAAGAGATCACAGCAACTCTCTTTATGGGAGGCAGTTCGCCTAGATCATGCTCTTCAATTCTTAGAGCTTCCTTTGCCTTCAGGGCAAGGTAGATTTCCCTTCTTCGCGCAGTTATATCGGACTCTCCTATTGGAGCTATCGTATCTATCCATATCGAGAAACTTGCCCGGGGTTTGTAGAAGCTAAGCGTTCCTTCGAAGAGCCACTTCTTTCCCTTTATCTCAGACGAGCTCTTCAACGCCAGCTGTTTTCCCATTCTTGCGAAAGCCGCTTTTCCGGAGATCATGCTGAGGTCTATTCTCCTCTTTGTTCCCCGCTCTTCATAGTCTTGAGAGACACTGATGTAGACGTAGTTGCCTCTAACAGTTAAGTTAGTAACGTCGGCTGGAAACTTCACCGCGAGGTTGTTCAAGCCGGCACTGGTCAAAATCTTTCTTACGTGCTCAAGCATCGTGTCTAGATCTTTGAATTCTAGCGTCGCCTCTGCCATAAGCAGTTCCTCCAATGATCATTCTCTTCCATTATAAAAGAAGAGGACGCCGGAAGGCGTCCGCGAATTGGACATCAATCAACAGCTCTACCTTGCCGTGTATCCACCATCAACCATAAGCGATTCTCCATGAACGAAAGATGCTTCGTCACTTGACAAGAAGAGAACTGCGTTCGTCACTTCTCTTGGCTCTCCCAGTCTTCCTATTGGATGCAGTCCGACTAGCATGTCGTACATGTCAGTTCCCTCTTTCATTCCGGATGCTTCAAGTAGAGGAGTCTTTATGAAAGCAGGATTTACGGCGTTTATCCTGATATTCTTGCTTGAGTATTCTAGAGCTGCCGCTTTTGTCATACCGACAACTGCATGCTTAGCGGCGACATAGGCAGAGGCGTTGTTGAAACCAACCTTACCAAGGATCGAGGAATTGTTTACAATTGCTCCCCCGCCTTGCTTAAGCATCTGCTGGATTTCATACTTCATTCCGTAATAGACACCAAGCAAATTGATCGAAATCACTCGTTCCCAGTCCTCTTCGGGGTACTCTGATAGAGGAAGAGAAGGTCCGCCTATCCCTGCATTGTTGAATGCAACGTCAAGCCTTCCGAACTTCTCGACAACAGATTCGACGATTCTCTTCGTCTCCTGAGCGCTCGAAACGTCATGTTTCATGAACAGGGCCTTTCCCCCTACATAATTTATCTCTTGAGCGAGTTCTTTGCCCTTTTCTTCATCAACGTCCGTAATGACAACTTTCGCTCCTTCCTCGCTGAAGGCCCTGGCGCTATCTGCACCAATCCCGGAACTCCCGCCTGTAATAAGCACTACTTTCCCTTCGAATCTTTTCATATTCTCACTCCTTTCACTCCATATTACCGCCGATAGTTTTTCTCGGGTATATTAATTGTATCACAAAACTGCTTATGCATTAAGATGAACGAGAGTGTGGTCGGTTTTTGAAAAGATAATTCAAGAGAGTCTTCGAGGTCTGTAATCTAGCGCGAAGGAGGCGGCTGATCTCTTGTTTCTTCAATCAGTTCTATGAAAATTGGAATAGGAATATGGCGGGAAGAACGAACTCTTCGAGATTTGTTGCTCGGCGGAATCTACTGCCCTGCAATTGAGAGTGAGGGAATGCAAAACGTCTTTTCCTCAGCGATCAGCACTTCGAGTTTGCACAGTGAAAAGGGGCCAAACAAGGTTTATGTTTGGCTCCGTAGAGCAATTATTGGATCAACTAAGTGATGTGAGCATTGTGCTTGCAGTAGATCACTCTATTGCAAGCCATCCATCCTCAAGCTCAAATAACGCTACAAGATTCACTACGGCGGTATCGTTGGGCGCCAAGTTGAATTTGCGTACAACTTCTCTTGTGGTACCGTCAGGGAGTTTCTCGATAGCCGTTATCTTGTGCCATGGACCGGGTGTGTTCGCGACTTTTCTCTTTCCCTTCCCAACTTCGCCGAGGTCCACATCATCAACGATTACATCAATTGGATTAGTAGACTTGTATTCTACGCCGTTGATAACTATGTCTCTATTGTCAACGAAGACACGGTGTTCCTTGCCAATCACGTAGAGAAAGAACCCCAAGGCAACCAGCACTACAACAAGGGCAATCCTAATCACGTTTCTTTTCATAAAATCACCCTCCAGTCCTTTCTTCGATCGCGGCCTTTATGGCTGCCTTTGCCTGTCTACGTTCGGTCTCTTTCTCGACCTGCCTTCTCCAAGCGTAAAGAGCAAGCGAGATTGCAATTATTCCATACGAGACAAACACTCGGAAGAACTCTCCAATTTGAGCCTGGCCGAGAAGTTCTTTGCCGGCTCTTGGAGCGACAATGAAGGTGAGATGGAAGAGTGTGATTCCAATGAAAACATTCGGAATGGTTGCTTTGGCGACTGAAGCACCTCCAATCAGGAGGGCGGCAATGGCAAAGGTTCCAACTTGATCGTGTGAGTTGTAAGTGTTTATTGTGCCTATGTTTTGAAGGAATATTATCTGACCAAAACAAGCCAAAACTGTCGAGATGACTATTGATAGTGTCCTCGTCCGATCGACGTTTATACCCGCAGTTGCGGCCACCTGCATGTCTTGTCCTACAGCCCTCATGTCTTGCCCAAGCTTTGTTCTTGTGAACCAGAAGACAAAGATACATAGTGCAGCAATGATTGCGAAGAGTCCAAGCGGGATTATTACACCGCCGACTTGAATCGACCACATATTATCAAGAGCTTTTCTGATAGTTAGTAGGTCGATCGCGTTTCTAACTCCGTATCCGCGTGGTAGCAACAGCTTATTGCTTGTTATCGGTATCACACTTCCCATACCATAAAGAATGGTTAGTTGATAGATACCGTTTATGAAAAACCCGAGAATCATCGATGTAACCATCTCTCTACCTTTTGCTCGGTTGAGAATGCTTCCGGCAAGAAGACCAAGGAGGATCGCTATCGGCATTCCTACTAGCATGGCCAGGACAACGCCTGGAATTCCAACTACTCCCCAATCTAACATGAATATCAAGCCCATTTGACCAGCCATGGCGCCCAAAACAATGCCAAAGTTCAATCCCATACCGGCCATTACTGGTATAAGCAAAGATATGACCAGGAAGGAGTTTCTTCCAAGTCTTGTTATGATTTCATTTAGGAGGTAATCAGTCGAGAACCCCGACAACGGTACTGCGAATATCAGGAGAATTATGAAAAGTATTGGGACCGCATTGGATATTGCAAATCTTACCAATGGGTTCTTTGCTCGTGTTAGGCTCTGATCCTTCATTTTGTCACCTTCGTTCTTCTCGTCAAAGCATAAACGATCATACCGTTGGAGACGATTATTCTTATTACCTCTGACATGTCACTCTTAATCAAGTTGTTCATAACAGATGGAGTCATCGTCAGAATACCTTGAAAAAGAAATGCTCCTATAATGACATTGCCCATAGATGCTTTTGAGACAGATGCACCTCCCAGCAGCAAAGCGGCTACTGCAGGAAAAGCCATTAGTAGAGGTGCCATATAAAGCTGAATGAACCCGAAGCTCTGCTCATAGACTAGAATTCCTACAGCGGCGATTATTGTCGAGATTACGACTGATAGAATTCTCATCCTATCGACGTTTACACCTGCAGCCTTTGCGTAAATGGGATTCGATCCTGCTGCAGTCATAGCGGTTCCCAGCTTAGTCTTAAAAAAGGCCCAGACAATAAGCGCCATTAGACCAAAGAAAAGAACCGTTCCAGTCGGGAAGAAGAACTTCCCTATTTTAATACTAAGGAAATTATTTAGAACTCCGAGCCAATAACCTTCGACACTTATGGTGGTTCTCAGTCCAGAACCGCCGTACCCCCAGATCATGTTAGGACTCTTGTATGGCAAGAGAAGCCACATCATACTCATGAAGGCTACAGAAGAGAATCCGACATACGTTGCAACGACCATTTCATCGCCCTTTACTCTGTTAAGCAGAAGTCCGTAGAAGAACCCCAGGATTGCGGCGATGGGGATTGCGATTCCTATCGCCGTTAGAAATCCCGCAAGGCCAGTTACTCCAAGTTCGATACTTGTGACCGCTCCAATTAGTCCGGCAATGACGCCCAACTGCATACCAAAGTTCAGTCCACAACCTGACTGGACCATAGGAACAAGTGAAAGCACGAGTACTGAATTCATTGCGAACCTAACGATTGTATCGCTGATCGAAGTGCCAACACTTATGTTAACGAATGGAGCAATTACAAACATAGAAAGCAGGAAGAGAGCGATTATTACTCGAGGCCAGCCGGCCTTCTCTATCAACTTCCTTATACTCTCAAGCATTTGCCTTCACCTCTTCCTGTTCACCTAGCATTAACAGCCCGAAGTCGGCAGGGTCAGCAGTAGGCAGAAGGATTCCCGCGATCTTTCCTTCATCAACTATCGCTATTCTGTCACATATTGAGCGTAGCTCTTCAAGCTCGGAAGACGTCATGATTATGGTTGTTCCATGCTCCTTGTTCTGTCTTCTAAGAGTCTCGAGGACAACGCTCTTTGCACCGACATCGATTCCTCTAGTTGGCTCAGATACGAAAAGAAGGTCGGGTTCAAGAACAAACGCTTTCGCAAGACAGACTTTCTGCTGATTGCCTCCGGAGAGCTCTTTTGCATTTTGCCTTTCACTGACACACTTTATCTGAAGCGATTCCACATATTCTCTGGCAACCCTGGAAATCTCTTTGTCATCGCGCCATTTAATGAGGCCGCCAAGCAAATTCCTGATGAACCTTCCCTGAATCTGAATTGCTGTGAATACGATGTTCAGATCTATTGGCTCATCCAGAAGAAGACCGACTCCTCTTCTGTCTTCAGAAACGAACGCGATTCCTTTGCTTAGAACAGCTACAGGGTTATTGAGCGGAAGCCTTTCGCCTTTGTAATATACTTCTCCTTCCGAAGGGAAGAGACCCATGACTCCATTTGCTATTCCGAGTTTGCCTTGACCGGCAAGTCCTCCAATACCAAGGATCTCACCTTTATGAACCTTAAGGTTGACGCTGTTTACCTGTTCACCTGGCATGTCAACCCAAAGATCTTTGATTTCGAGAACGATTTCCGATTCAGTGCTTCCCTTTGAATGCAATGAAGCAGAATCCTTAATTTCTCGGCCAACCATAAGAGAGGCAATTTCCCTCGGCGTAGTCTTTGAAGATTCCAGTTCTCGGACGACCTGGCCATCTCTAAGTACAATCAAGCGATCAGCTATTTCTAGAACCTCGCTCAGTCTGTGGGTTATGAAGATTATCGATAGTCCCAGATTGGCAAGCTTTCTCGCCGCCCTTAGCATAGTATCAGCTTCCGATTCTGTAAGAACTGCCGTAGGTTCGTCAAGGACAAGCAGTTTAGTTGACTTCCTGTCCATCTCTCTCGCTATCTCAGTAAACTGCCTGTGACCTACCGGCATTTCGCTCACAAGCATATCCGGATCAAGTTGAACCTCCAGCTTCTCTATAGCTGCTACTGCTCTCTTATGCATGTCGTCTCTATCAAGAGTTCGCAATCTCTCGCCGAAGACTTCTACGAAGATATTGTAATTAGTAGATTCTCTGTTCAGTAGTATGTTCTCTGTAGCAGTGAAACCCGGGATCAATATAAATTCCTGGTGCACCATTCCTATTCCGGCTTCAATGGCCTCAAACGGACTGGCGAAATTTACTTCCTTATCATCGAGGAATATCTTTCCCTGAAAACCACCCGTCTCGTGGATGACAGGCAAACCGAAAAGTATATTCATGAGAGTAGACTTCCCAGCTCCATTTTCGCCAACCAGTCCTATGATCTCTCCCTTCCCAACTTTCAAAGTAACATCTTTCAGAACCTGGTTTCCGAAGAACTCCTTACTTATGTTCTCCATCCTCAGCAAATATTGCTTTTCATCCATGACTTCACCCCAATACCGAAGGCTAGAAAGAGTCAAGAAAAGGGGGGGTCGCCCCCCCTCTTGACGTTATTCAGCTTAGAAGTTTAAGAATTTTGCAGGAACCTCAACTTCGGTGATTCCCATGTAGCCTTTGCCAAATATGTAGGTATCCTGATAGATGAGGAGATAGTTTTCCTGTTCGATTCCATCGGCATCGATGTAGTAGCTGCCATTCCAACCCGCACCTGGTGTATATTCTGCGAAAGTGGCCATTACTGCATCAAAATCATCGATTTCACACTTGCCGTCGATAACGTTCTTTGCATGTTCAGCAAGAGCTGCCGTCGTTGTGTAACCGAGCGAGTAGGCCCATGTTCCCATTCTTCCAGCTCCGCCCTTTGCCACAACAGCCTCTTCAACCTTGGCAAGAATTGCTGGCCAGTTGCCAGTTTCTTCTTCGGTGAAGGATATGCCGAGCGCTCCGGGGTAACCCATCAGAGGAGAAGGTAGATCGGCTTCAATGAAGAATCCACCAAGCTCTGCGACTCTCTTCAGAAGAGGTTCTGTATGAGCGTCATTCGTACAGAAGAACGCAGTGTTTACGCCGTATTCGTCAAGCCAGGCAGGGACTTTCTCCAGAATGAACTGCTGTGCGCCGGCGATTCCAACGTCTCCGACGGGATCGGGTGAACCCATGTCGATGAACTCAAGTCCGAGTTCCTCACAAGATGCTCTCATGATGTCTCTTCTCTTCGATAGAAGTTCGTAAGACATGTGCCTCGGGAAGGAGATGTGCATAAACTTCTCTGCGCCGAGCTGCTTGGCTGTGTAGATAATTAGATAGCCACGGGCAAGTGAGTCAGCATTGACTGAGAGGTGGGCCGCATCGGCTAGCATTGGAGGATCTTCGTGAGGAAGACCGGCAAGAAGAAGAATGTCCGGTCTTGTCTCCCTGATTCTTCTGAAGCTCTCAACTGTTCCAGGAATAGCCTGGTTAACAATTATTGCCTTCATAAGAGGATCGTCTGCAAGACCGGTTATCTGGGCGATAACAGTCTCCTGTTCAGACATGAAGTTGTCAGGGTAGGTAAGGTGAACGATCATCCCACCGGAAGCGGCATCTCCGTATTTCTTGATCAGTGCTTCGGCACCTCTAAGATCATCCTCGGACTGAGAAACGGTTCCCGTCACAACACCAATGTGATAATTCGCGGCAAACATGAAAGCCGCACTTACAAGAACTACCAGTAGAACTAACAGTGCTTTGCGCATTCAAAAAACCTCCTTTATAAGGAATTGAGGCTGCCCTATAGGCATCCAATAATCATAAATATCTCGTGACCGAAAAAGAAGCCGGATAGCCCGGATATCAAATAGGAAAGCATAACGTTTAACGAGACTAGTTTATCACAATTCTGGGTCATTTATGTAATCACTTCGTTCTCCGCTATTCCTAATTCAAGCTGTTAAGAGCCACCTGATTTGTTTTCCTTGTTTCATTCTTTGGTATGCGGGTTTATAATCCTCCTAATGACTGAAATCACCTCGAAAGTGCTTACTTTCTTTGCGTTGATAGGAATTGGCTTCATATTGAAGAGAACTAATCTGGTTGACGATCTGTTCACAAGAGGAGTTACTAGATTCGTTCTTTACGTAACTCTTCCTGCTCTGATAGTTGATTCGATGAGTTTTGAATACTCTAACGAGATGTTTTCTTACTCCGTAATATTGTTAATTGCCGCGGCGCTCATTATACGGTTCTATGGTTTCTTGCGGTCTTTTCGGCAAAGGCGCTCAAGATTACCGACGATTCAAGAAGTGTCTTTCTCTATGCTGTTCTCTTCGGAAACGTTGCCTATATGGGTTATCCTGTCGTCGAACTAATAATCGGGAAGGAAGGAGTGTTCTATAGCGCCGTCTTCAATATCTGGTTCAAGGTTCTGACCTGGACTGTCGGAGTGAGGATCATGTCACATGAGGCCTGTCTGTCAAGGAAGAAAGGCCTTCTCAATCCAGGAACGATAGCTGTTTTCGTAGGCCTTGTTCTTTTCTTCACTCCGCTCAGGCTTCCGTCATTCCTCGATGAAGCTCTTGGGCTTCTCGGGGAAAGCACTATCCCTCTGGCCATGGTAGTTGCGGGGATTATTTCGGCCAGTACGAGACTCTCCACGATATTTAAGAGCAGAATTATTCTCTTCTGCAGTCTTCTTAAGCTATGCATTGCGCCTTTGATCGTTTTTTGCCTCCTATCGTTTGTAGAACTGCCTTCTGTTGTCGAAAAGATTCTGATAATCATGAGCGCAATGCCGGCTGCAGCTAACACTTCGATCTTCCCAAGGATATTTGACTCCGACTATGAACTCTCATCCAAACTCATAGCCTCTTCTACGTTATTCTCACTGATTTCAATCCCGTTAATCATCTCTTTTCTCGATTGAAAAAGTCAGATATTAACTCGCTATCTTTCATTTTGGACGTTGATAATGCTATTATCCCTCTATGATAGCCGTCAAAGAGAGGTGTTTGCAGTGAAAAGGTCCGTTTTGATTTTGCTCCTGATTCCTGTCGTTCTGTTTTCCGGAAGTGTGGGACTGGTGCTTTCCGGAGGAGGTGCGAAAGGTGCTTATGAAATAGGCGCGTGGAAGGCTCTTATAGATCTCGGAATCGAAATAGGCGGCGTCTACGGGACCTCGGTAGGTTCCTTGAATGCAGCGGCCGTTGCCCAGGGAGACTTTGAGAAGGCACTTGAAGTTTGGAGAAACATTTCTGAAGATAGCGTTATGAGACCTACAGAGTCTCAAAGAAAGCTTATCGAAGCGTGCGGAGGTAGTGATGACTGGAGTGTCGGAGAACTTTATCAGGGTGCGGTAGATGTAATAAACCGCGGTATTGATGTAACTCCACTTAAGAATCTTCTTAGCTCCGTCATCTCTGAAGAGGCAGTCAGAGGCTCGTCGGTTGATTTTGGACTAGTTACATTTGATTTAACCGATGCCAGGCCAGAAATGCTTTTTATAGAAGATATTCCTCAAGGCCAACTAATCGACTACATAATGGCTAGTGCGAATTTTCCAGGATTCCAGACAGTTGTCATTGATGGCAAGGCCTTTATCGATGGTGGAATATATTCAAATCAACCTGTTGAAATGGCAATCGAGAGAGGCTTCAAGGAAGTCGTACTCGTTGATATAGGGAGAGTTGCGTTAAGGGACAGGATCGGCAAGATCAAGGCATTCTTCACCGGCACTAATCTGATTCATATCAGGCCTAGGGTTATGTACGGAAGCACGCTGGATTTCGATGCGGAGAAGACGAAGCTGCAGATAGAAGAGGGTTACTTAGACACGCTGGCTGCTTTTGGGCTGGTGAAAGGAGAGTACACCTACATATTTGAGAATAGGGATGTGTTCAGGGAAATGTTTGATTCTCTTCCTCCCCAGAAGAGAGCTGAAGCGATCAGGATTGTTAATGATCGTCAAGAGTGGGACGACCATGACAGGTTCTATTCTGAGCTGCTGGTTTCGCTGGAAAACATAATCAAGGGAGACGATCCGATGATTGCTGTAGTTGACCGATTGGCATCTATGATGAAGATTCCTTCACTGAGTCTATATAGCACTGAGGAACTTCTTGAGGCCATTAAGCTCAGTTATTCCGCAAATGGGTTTGAAGGTGATTTGAATTCGCTAGTACCCTACGAAAGAATGCTTGAGTTTGTTCTCTTTCTGTACGACAATGCAGAAGTACCCTCGCCCCCACCGCAATTTGAACGATTCAAATCTTCCTTCATGATTTTGAATGGAGTAGAGGAGTAGAAGATGAGATGGATCATTTTAATGCTGGTTGTAATAGTCGCATTTTCAGGGTGCGTACCGATGGCACTCATGATGGGTCCGGAAATGCTGCCAATAGGGACGTTGAAACAGTCTGTCGGAATGGACCTCCTCGTTGGGTTCGAAGAATCGATTCTTGCTCCCTGGAGCTTTCAGTACCTTGCTCGCATGGGTCTCACAGAGTATCTTGAAGGCTCTCTTAGAGTTTCGATACCGAGCATCTTCATTTCTGCTCCTGCGGCAACACTGGAGGCCGGTGCTAAATTGGGAATTCCTGGCTTCAGGAATGCAGCCATTCTTGTTAGCGGAGGAGCATTCCTTGGCAAAAGGCCTAGCGGTATAAGCGGAGACGACTACTTCATACCTTTCCTAAGAGTTGCTCCAATGGCGGGCGTAAGCATCGGAAACTGGATGGTGGGAGCAAAGCTTCAGATATTCGTTGCTAGCGAAATGGGGATTATCCCCGGAGTCTTCTTGACCAACGGGAAGTTGTTTTTCGAACTTGACATTCCTTTTGTAGACAGCACTTACAATCCAGACGGTGGCCTGTTCGGAATAGCCGTCGCGTTCTAATCACCGCTCATTAGCTCGAACTCCTTGAGTCGAGCAATTCTTGCAACTACGATATCGGGAATTCTCTCGAGCCCGGCGTTGTAGAATTTTGCAATGTTGTTTTAATAAGCTCTGGCAAGCTCAAAACGGTTTTCTGTATCGGCCAATGCCTTTTGAAGTCGTGAGACCGCCCCGCTCTATTTCAGTTCGGGATAATTCTCGATGATAAGCAGAAGAGTATCTGCAGCAGTCTCATTTCGTAAAGCGGCTATTCTTGTCTGTACAGCCTGTTCGTGCTTCATGAGACCGATAAAAGAGGCAGAAAGCCTTGGTATCAGATCGTGCCTTCTCTTCAGCTGAACTTCAACCTGTGAGTAGCCCTGTCTAACTCTCTCACGTAGAGCCTTCAAGCTATTGTAGACGGTCCACATCCAGCTAATTAGCTATACACCCGCTTAAGAACGAGGACCCGGTGATCGCTGGAAGAGCGGTCCTCCGTCAGCC
>NZ_DJHG01000077.1:0-3434 GCF_002432955.1 Mesotoga sp. UBA5825
GAGATTGATCTTAGGATTCTTGTTCAACTCCGCCAAATCTTCTTCACTTACCTCATCGCCTCTCTGGAGGTCTATTTTCAGGAATGTAAACTGCTCGTAGCTGGCCGCCACAAACCAATGATTTTCCAGATGGCGCTCAGACGAGATATCTGCGAACACCTTCGGTACTCCGTCCTCTTCACGGCCCCCGATTATCGGGCAGGTCTTGTTCTCCCATACGACAAGCGCATAGACTCCTTCGAGACCATCTGAGTTTCCCACATACTTCACAGGTGTCGTCACCTGGATGAGCCTGTACTCTCCCCCAATCATCCAGTCTACATCCCGGCAATTGGTGTACTGAACGGTAACGATAGGTTCTTTGAGCTCGAAATCTTCAGGGATGTGGTTCAGTAGAGCTTCTTCGTCCGTCTCATACTCCACCGTAATAACGGTATTGTCTCCGTAGACAACCCTTACCGGGTAGAAAGGATCGCCACCAAAGTGCACAGGCATCTTGTAGATAAAGTCATGGTTGAAAACGAATTTCCCTTTTTTCCCAGACACTTCATTTCCTCCTCTCTGCATCATGATGATTCAATTGGGGATTTTGATTAACGCCAAATCCTCCAGACTCGTAAAACTTCGTGTATGATTCTTGCAACTCTGCTTCCTTATTGATGTTTGAATGAATCTATAATTATCCAAAAAAGTCGGTAAGTCTCTTGAAGAAGTCAGGATGAATGAAGACTGTACGAGAAACCCGGCCTCTACTTCAAGATTATTAGAACACAAACCCTCATGAACTTCCAAGTAAAAATGAATCAGCAAGAACAGAAGGAATAAGCTTCATTTCTGCGCAGTATTTCCGTAAACTCTGTCGCCATACTCAACGCTGGGCTTGATTCTAGAGATGATCTCTTCCAAGTTCTATTCTTCTGAATTGACCTGGCCTGCAATTCTCTTATCGGTACGGCTTGGTTTATGTTATCCTGGAGCTCTTACTATTCAGAAACTGTCGAAAGGCGCTGTTCAAAAGCATCCAATCCCTGTATAATTGGAATAAATTCTCGCTTCTGAGGAGATTCCGTAACCGACTTGCCAAAAGGCATGATGCTCTTGACGCGGAGTGGATAGAGAATGGCTAAACGCTTTCTAATTGTACTCTTGACAATCTCGATTGTTTTTCTTGCATCCGGATGCCTCTTTTTTGGACTACCCAACTTAAATGGCAGCTGGGATGTCATCATGATTTATTCCGGCGGGGCTTCTGAAACCGCAACTTTTCATATCGAGCAACACATAGTATACAACTACAGGGGAAGTTTCTGTCTTGATTCATCTTGCAGAGAACTTTTCGGAATGATCTCAAACGATCGCGAAGTACATATAAACACCTGGACTTCTGAAAGAAGAATAGATTTCGCTGGATCGGTAACCAAGGACACGATGTCGGGAACGTTCACGATTTTCGATCTGGACGAAGGAACCTGGGAGGCGACGAAACGTTAGTTCGTGACCTCTCCGATAATCCGTGAATCTTTCAGATTTATCAGTTGTAACTTGCTGAGAGTTGGGATCTAGATCCCTTGCATAGGCTGTAGAAGATTGTGTTCATTCAGGTAAGACAGAATAGATATTCTCCACAGGCGCAAAGGATCAGATTACAATAGATCATCGGATTCATCAAACACTATCTCTTGAAAGCAGGTTTTTGGAGGGCGGAATGACAACAATATATCTAATGCGGCATGGACAGAGTCAGGCAAATGTAGAGGGGATATTTGCAAATGGCGATAATGGTTTTCCCCTAACCGATGAGGGAAGGATACAGGCGAAAATGGCCGCGCGCTATTTGAAGCTTAGGAACATTCGCAAGATCTACACCTCACCGATTCTGAGAGCAAGGGAGACCTCACGCATAGTCTCATCTGATCTTGAAATCGAACCTCAACTACTTGATGAGATCCGTGAATTTCACGTTGGCGAACTTGAGGGCCAGCTCATTGAAGGAGAAGCAGAAAGAGCGTTTCTTGAACTTGTAAGAAGTTGGATTGATGGCAAGATAGATAAGAGAATCCCCAACGGAGAGAGTCACAGAGAAGTTATCGATCGATTTTGGAAGGCTATGAATACAGTTGTTAGTGAATGTCCCGAAGGAGAAGCCCTTATGGTAAGTCACGGAGGCTTTCTGTCAATGACCCTTCCCTTCGTTTGCAACGGAATCGACCCGAAGAGATTCTTCTCGAGATCAGGCATTTCGATAAACAACTGCGCTATAACCACCGTGAAAGCCTACAGAAGAAACGACTCTTTTTCGCTCGAGCTTGTGGACTGGGCGAATACTTCGCATATGGAACTGGATTTCGAAAAGGAACCAGTAGAGACTATCTGGAACTCAGAAGATTGATGGAAAGATGATTTAGGAAGGAGGCAACAGTCGTGAAGATTGGAATAATCGCCTATTCGAAGACCGGAAATACACTGTACGTTGCCGAAAAACTGAGAGATGAGTTGATCTCCGCGGGAAAAGAAGCATCTGTGGTAAGGCTGAGATCGGAGACTCCCGATCTCGAAAGATATGAGGGACTGGTCTTCTGCTCTCCGGTGAATGGCGGAGCACCCGCCGATACTATGAAGAGCTACCTTGCCAAAATGAAGTCCCTTGAAGGCAAGAAGGTTGCCCTTATGGCTACGGGTCTCTTTCCAGCCGCTTTGGGAAGGAGACAGACGCTTGCCTACATGAAGAAGATCTGTAGAGAGAAAGGGGCAGAGATCTGCGGGGAGGCCAGCGTTGGATGGTGGAGTTTTGGACGAGAGAGAAAGATAGAGAGGTTGGTAGATGATCTCGCTTCTTGTTTCAAGTGACGGATGATTACAGTCCGTGTGTGCAAATCAGAATTACAACTGCCGGCCAAATTCACCTTCATATCATTCACTAATGAGTTCAACCAGATTTCTACAGGCCGCTTTTTGAAGATATTCCTTGTTGCAGAGGCAGAAGGCATTGGTTTTGAGAAAATGATAATCTCCCGCTAAACCGGGACAAAGTCTGCCGAAAACGCATCAATTTCCACGTACGATACCCGACAGTGCTAAGAGCTCGGGCCTTTCGGAAAGCTCTTCGCGTCTTCTCGACTGATATACTTGTTGCGAAAGCGAAATCATCGCTGATCTCGACAGTGATTTGTTTTTAGAGACTATCATCAAAGGAGGACTTTTCAATGCGCAAATTGCTTTCAATGACTGCAATAGTTCTTCTAGTTTCTTCACTCTTTGCTTCAACACCGGAAGAGATTCTCGTCAAAAGCGGGACTTTTCTTATGGGAACCACCTGGAGAGAGGAAGGCGTGGATAATGAAGCGGTTCGACGGATCCATCTGAATTACGATTACTACATCGGAAAGTACGAAGTTACCTTCGACGAGTACGGTTTTTTCACTGCGGAGACTGGA
>NZ_DJHG01000077.1:3464-13045 GCF_002432955.1 Mesotoga sp. UBA5825
GAAGGGTTGCCCCTTGCCTACGACATTGAAGGCAATCTGCTTGACGCATTGGGCAACAAAACCACAGACCCCTCAGAAGTTGAAGGTTACCGGCTTCCGACAGACGCAGAGTGGGAATTTGCAGCGAGGGGCGGTAACTTGAGCAAGGGCTATACAAGATCAGGTGGAAACTCGGTTGACTCAATAGCCTGGTATAAGTCGAACTCCGAAAACATGACCCATCCTGTGGGAACTAAAGCACCGAACGAACTGGGAATATACGATATGTCTGGAAACGTCTGGGAATGGGTAAGCGACTATCACATCAACTACTCTTCGTTAGAAGAAACGAATCCCTATGTTGATGTTTTCTCAGCTTACAGAGTTAAGAGAGGTGGCAGCTGGATAGACTGTCCCGTTGGTGTAAGTATCGATGTGAGATCGAAAGGTTTGCCAGGTCATACCATTACAAATCTCGGCTTCAGAATCTGTAGATCAGCAAAGTAAAGGCTTCTGCAATAATCTTAATTCCATCATAGAACCGTGTCTGGAATCATCTGGTGTCAAAGCTAACCCAGAACTTAATCATCTCCTGCAGTAGAAAGCAACGGAAATTAACAGTAGAACAACTTTATTGGCCCAATCGCCGAAACCGATTTTCACTCCTATTCCTAATTGCTCACCCAAAAATCAAACTGCCAAATCATTTGCTTCAGTTTTGTTTTTCGGAAAGAATGTACTATAATCTAGGTACATATGTTCTGAACAAATGATAGGAGAGATGTTATGACGGGAAAATCGATTAGAATGAACCGGATACTTAAAGAAGACGGAAAGACGGTAATCGTAGCGATGGATCACGGACAGTTTCAGGGTCCGATAAACGGCATCAGGAATGTCAGGGAGACTCTGAGTAACATAATTGTCGGCCGGCCCGATGCAATAATCCTTAATCCGGGCGTTATCGAAAAGAACGGAGATTTGCTTGGAGGAAAAGTTTCGATTCTATGCAGAATAACCGGTGCATCTACTAACTACTCCACTATGTTTGACTACCACAGAATTACTACTTCCGTCGAACATGCGCTATCAATAGGAGCAGACGGAGTCGTTGTTATGGGATTCATAGGAGGCGATGGCGAAAATGCGTCACTGGAGATTATTGGCAGGGTGGCTGAGCAATGCAGCAGACTGGGAATGCCACTGATTGCTGAAATGCTTCCGCAAGCCATGGATCACTTCACTGACCCCGAATATATTGCTCTCGGAGCCAGGGTCGCATATGAACTTGGCGCCGATCTGATAAAGGTGTATTACACTGGCTTTGAATCTTTTTCAAAGGTTCTGGAATCGGTCCCTGTGCCGGTTGTGATTGCCGGCGGGCCGAAGGGAAAGGATGCCTTTGAAATGGCGAGAGAGGCTCTTGAACTTGGCGCGATGGGAGTTGCTTATGGAAGAAATGTATTCCAGGCCGACGACCAGACCGAATACGTAAGAAAGCTGCTGAAAACGGTCCACGGCTAGTCCGAAATGAGGTGGCGTTTATGAAAAAAACACTCTTGTTGGTTTTCGTATTGCTTGTTGTTAGCTTGGTGATCGGAATTGAAGGGTATGTCTTTGTTGACCTTAATTCAAACGGAATACTCGACGCAGAGGATCAGGTTGTTCAGGGTTGTCTTATTTCAAATGGAATTGAGATAGTATCTTCAGACAGTGGCGGGTTCTACAACATCTCTGATTCAAATGGCTTCGTATTCCTGATCAAACCAGATGGTTATGTATGCAGCGAGTGGTATGCTAGAGGAGTCGAGAATCACGACTTCTTGCTGACGCCGATTGTGGAGAACGGCGTCTTCGCGGTTGTCAACGACATTCACTATGCCGATGATCCTGATCTCTTCTATGAGTCCCTGGGCGACAGAGAGATGATCGACAACCCAGATGAATACATGACTAAACTAGTTTCGATTCTTGAGACAATTAGTCCCGATTTCATTGTCTGCAACGGCGACATGGGAGCAAGCATCAAGGACATCGACGACGAGACTGCAACCAGATGGGCTACTAAGGTGAGAGACTATCTCACAGTCGGAGACATCCCAGTTTACTACTCAGTCGGAAATCATGAGACAAACAAAAAGAAGGAAGATCCGTACGACATTTTTCACAACGCATACGGACCCGAGTATTACTCTTTCAACAGCTGCGGAACGCACTACATTGTGCTCAATACCCACAATGTTGTAGATGGCAGTTTCATCTACGAGATCGACTCCGTACAGCTCGAATGGCTAAAAAGAGATATAGAATCTGTCGCTCTCAATGCCAGAATAATTGTTTTCTCTCATGAACCGATATTCAATCTGGCAAAGACCGACAATTATTATGAGATGATGCAGATCTTTGCAGACGAGTGCTCATATCACATCAGCGGCCATAGACATACTATGATAGAGTACTTCGATGCCCCGTTTGTTGAGCTAACCTGCGGCGCCATATCGGGAGCGTGGTGGGAAGGCCCTTCCCCAACGGGTGACGAATATGGATTCACGCTTTTCGAAATGAAGAGAAATGATCTCAACTATTGTTTTGTTACTCTTACAGAAGATTATTCCGGGTGGTTCGACATGAGCAGAGAGACTCCCTATTCCGGAGTGGAGTATGTCCGATTCTGCACGTTTCCTTCAGTATCGGACGATATTGAAGTACTTCTCAATGATCGTGTCTTCGAATGCGATGTCTTGAAGAGAGAGATGAGGTTTTGGTGCGAGTACTATTTCAACGTTAATCTCTCTTCCTTTCCAGATGGCCTAAACGAAATAGTTGTACGCGTCGGAGATAAAGAATTCAGAAAGAAGCTCTTCGTCAGAAGCGCTCCGGTAGATATCAAATCTATGAAAGCAAACCCAGAATACTTTGAGGGATCTCTTGTGCTCGTCTCGAATTGTTCCAATACCGGTCAGTGGGGTACAACCTACACATTTAACGATGGTAGCGATACTTTCATGGTTCAAATAACCAATCTGGACATTCCATTTGCCATTTCCAAAGATGAGAAGTACTCTCTCTACGGAATCTTTAGAAACAACGAGAGAGTAGTCGATCCTCTGAAACTGTTAGTGGCCGAGGGAATTGCTCAGGAAGAATAAGGAGGGGAAATAAGTATGAAGAAAACCTTAGTGGTTGTTCTTGCGGCAATGCTTCTGTTTTCTGCTGCGGTAATCGCGAATCCCGTACTAAAGATCAGTGGTGTGATCGCGTTGAGAAACGAGGAAGGCGTCTGGCAACTCACACTTGACGAGTTCAAAGAACTGCCCCAAACCGAGTTCTTTGTCACCGATCCCTGGATGGGTGACAAAACATATGTGGGAGTAACTCTCGCCGATCTGCTGAAGTTCGTAGGAGTTCCTTCGGGCGCGAAAAAAGTCGTGATGGTCTGCTCCGATGAGAAAGAATTCGCAGTAGCTTATGAAGATGCTTTGAAGTATCCGATAATGCTGACTCACTCAACCAGATCGGGCGAAAGCTTGAGGGCTCTTCCAGCAAGCCAGGGCGGTCCTATAAAGCTTGCATATCCGATCAACGACTTCCCTGAAATCACCGACAAGTATCCATCAGATAACTGGGCATGGTACGTTGTCGAAGTCAGGGTTGAGATGTGATTTTCGTAATGGGGGAGGCCAACTCCCCCATTATCTGTTAGAAGAGGTGGCTGATTTGAAAGCAGCAATTTACAAGGGCATTGGGAAGATCGAAATCGAAGATATTGATACTCCCACAATTCAGGTAAACGAAGGCCTTGTCAAGATAGGGATGGTCGGTGTTTGCGGCACAGATATCAAGACATTCAACAAAGGTCATCACATGTTCAAACCGCCTTGCATTCTAGGGCATGAATTCACGGGAAGAATTGTAGAAAGAGGCGCATCGGTAGATCGCGATTTCGGTGATTCTAGATATGTTATTGCCCCCTACATAGAGTGCGGTAAATGTGAGATGTGTCAAAAGGGAGTTCCCGAGCTCTGCTCAAAGAAATTCTGGGTCGAAGGGGCCTTTACCGAGTATGTGAAAGTGCCGTCGGAGATCCTGGAAAGGGCGACTCTGAAAATACCCGATGATGTTCCTGAAAGTACCGCGACCCTTACAGAACCGCTTGCCTGTGCGATTCATGGCATTGATAAGGCAAGAATAAAACCTGAAGACAGGGTCCTGGTTGTTGGAAGCGGGCCAATGGGGCTGCTTCTTGGAAACGCTCTGAAGAACATGAGATGCGAGACATACATTTCCGATGTTGATAAGAACAGGCTGTCCATGGCAGCAAACTGCGGTCTCAAAACTATAGACTTCAGTGATTCGAGTTTCGAAAGCTTCAAGAAGAGTCAATCTCGTTTCGATTCAATTATCCTTGCAAATGATAAAAAGGAACTTGTCAATCAGCTTCTACCTTTTGTTTGTCCGGGCGGAACATTTGAACTGTTTGGTGGAATGTCGAGAGACACGATCCTGGAGATAGATCCTTACTTTATTCACTATAAAGAGGTAGATCTCGTCGGCACTTTTGGTTTCTCCGAGAAGGATTTCAAGAAGGCTTTCGGCTTCATCGCTAGCGATCCAGATTCTTTCTCGAGATTGATTTCCAGAGTTTGGGATCTGGAGAATATTGACGAAGCCTTTAAAGATGCTATTGACAAGACCAAAATCAAGATTGTCGTCAAGGTCTCCCACTAGGAGGGATTTAAGTGAAGAAGGTATTTCTCTTTTCGTTACTTCTCATAGTCAGCACGGTTGTATTCGCTGTTACCCTCGATTTCTACTGTCTTGCCTGGCAACCTGCAGCGGTCGACAAAATATACGATCTGGTCGATATCTGGAACATGGAGAATCCGGACATTCAGGTAAATATCATCTGGGGTACATGGGAGTCTTCAGATCAGTACCTGTTGACGAGTTTTCAGGGCGGAAATGCACCGGACGTCTTTCATACTGATGCAGAGAAGTTCCGAGAGTATGGGATGATGGGATACGCTGCACCGCTGAACAGCTACGTCACAGACGACATGATTGCTGACATTCCCGCCCACATATTCGAAGATTGCTACGATTTCACTGGCAATCTATATGGTATTCCGTGGTGTCAGGAAACGCAGGTGATCTTCTACAACAAAGACATATTCGAAGAAAGCGGAATCAGATTACCTCTCGACAGAATGATTTCGTGGGAACAGCTCCTCGATATTGCTCAAAGCGTTACAAAGAAAGATGAAAACGGGAATGTAATAACCTGGGGAATCCTCGCTCCGCTAATGGAGAGGTTTCACTGGACGTTGATCGCTCAGAAAGACGGAACGATACTTACGAAGGACAGCAATCATAAATGGAAGGTCGAGATCAATGAGGGGGCAAAAGAAGCTATTGAATTCTACCTTTCGCTAATAACGGAGCACAGGGTGATGCCGAGAGATGTTATAAGCATAGACTACACCTCTCTAATGCAGGGATTCATAAACGGAAAGTACGCAATGGTTACCTTCGGCTGCTGGAACAGACGGTTCTTGCTTCAGAACAAGAACTTCAACTGGGGTATGCTTCTTGTCAAGAACGGTGACAACAAGATCAATGCGTCCGACCCCCAGGCTTTCGGTATCTCAAAGCTGTCCAAGCACAAGGATGAGGCCTTTGCCTTTATAGAATTCATGACAAATACTGAAAACTCAGCCGAGATAAGCTACAGCGACTATCTCTTCCCTGTCAGAGAGTCATCTCTCGAGGATCCGAGATTCAGCTCTCCGGAAAACGAATGGAACATCGCAAAAGCCTGGCTCCAATACTCGGACAACGTGAAGCCGGGGATGCCCGGATTCTACTCCTTCGAATGGAAGCTGTTTGTTCCGAATCTCGAAAAAGTCATCCTCGGAAGCGTGAGCCTCGATGCCGCCCTTAAGGATACTGTCACTGAAGGAAACAAGATGCTGAAGAAACTCGGGCTTCAATAATCAGTTATAGCTTGAGGAGAGTGAAAGGACTCTGCAGAGGTTGTGTGTACTGTTTGATCTAAGCTCTTTTGAGAGACTCCTTTCATTATTTCCTTATTAAGAGCTTGTATTCGCCAGTATAAGGTGATACTGGCAATCTGTGAAAAACATGCTACCGATTAACTCGGTAACTGTCGGGAGTGATGATAAATCAGAAAGAGCGAAACGGCCAAGGCGCTGCCGTATATTCTACCGGTATTGATCGTAGTAGCGCTCATAAGTGTATACCCATTTGTTAACGGGATATACAACAGTTTCTTTTCCGATGCTGTCTTCGGAGGTGGAAAGTACTTTTCAGGCCTTGAGAATTTTAGAGACCTGATGTCTGACAGCCTCTTCTGGACCGGACTGAAGAACAACTTTATATGGTCGGCCGCATGTGTGGGATTTGAGCTTGCAATAGGTATGCTGATAGCGCTGTTGCTCAATCTTCCGTACATAAAGCTCAGAGGGCTATACAGAGCACTCATCCTTCTTCCCTGGGCAACAACTCCCGTTGTCGCGGCGTTGATCTGGAGATACATCTTTGGGGTAATGGGACCGCTGAATTCCTTTCTGAATGCTGTGGGATTTGCAAATCCTCCCAACTGGTTGGTAACCCCCGGCTATTCTCTCTTCGCCTGTATAGTCGCAAACATCTGGATAGGCCTCCCATTCGTTATTGTGACTCTTCTGGCGGGACTGCAGTCCCTTCCGTCTGATGTATACGAGGCCGCTGAAATAGATGGTGCCGGTGTATTGAAGAGGTTCTTTCATCTCACTCTGCCTCTAATGAAGAGCTTGATTCTGATCCTTGTTACCTTGAACACTATCTGGACTTTCAACATGTTCGATATCGTCTACTCAATGACAAACGGTGGACCTGGAAACTCTTCTATGTTGCTGTCGCTGTACTCCTATCAGAACGCTTTCGCCTACTTTCAGCAGGGTTATGCTTCTGCAATCGGCGTAATCTGTCTGCTTATTCTCCTTCTACCAGTAACCTTTTACATTAGGGAGGTAAGAAATGAGGCCTAAGAGAAGCGTAGTAATTACAATGAACATCGTTGCCTTTGTAGTAGTTCTCCTAATCCTCTCTCCTCTCTTGATGCTAGTACTAAACTCTTTCAGAGAGACTATGGATATTTATCAGAATCCCCTAAAGCTTCCCGAGAAGTTATATACTGGAAATTACTCAAAGATCTTCCAGGACACCAGTTTTCGCAGGAACTTTGCGAACAGCATGACAGTTACCCTCGTCACCGTTCTGCTTTGCATAGTCATAACAACGCTGGCAGGTTACGCCATGTCTAGATTCAAGTTCAAGGGAAAGAATCCCTTGATACTTTGGTTGCTAGCTTCCCAGGCTTTTCCGGGAATTCTTATGATTATTGGCCTCTTTTCTCTTTTGAACCGATATTCTCTTCAGAACAATCCCATAGGTTTGATTATTCTGTACACTACCTTTACTATCCCTTTCTGCAGCTGGCTTCTTAAGGGGTACTTCGATGAGATTCCTCAGGCACTTGAGGAAGCTGCAATGATAGACGGCTGTACTCGCTTTCAGGCAATGAGGAAGATAATCGTACCGATGGCCGTTCCGGGGATTGTTGCTGTCGGAACGTTTGCCTTTCTTCTCTCGTGGAATGAGTTCTTTTTCGCACTTGTAATCATGAGAGAGAATGCGAATTACACCCTTCCAGTATTTCTCTCAAGGTTTGTTGGAACTGGAGGCGCCGTTGAGTGGGGTGCGCTTTCGGCCGGAGCTCTCATCACTGCTCTTCCTCCTATCCTTCTATTTCTTCTCTCGCAGAAGTATTTGATCGGAGGCTTAACGAGAGGTGCTGTCAAATGAGAGCTGCGGTTATTGGTGCGGCCTCAATCGACAGATACTTGATTCTCGATTCATATCCTGAAAGAGATTCCATGGTATTTGCAAAAGGCACACACAATTTCATCGGGGGATCGGGAGCAAATATCGCGCTGAATCTCTCGAAATATGTTGAGACGGACTTCTACTTTGGTACGGGAAATGATTTAACTTCGGAGTGGATTCTCAAGAGGCTTTCTTCTTCGAAACTGAACCTAAGCTACAAAATCGAGGATGGACCTGGTGCTGAGACGATAGTGATGTTGGATTCTCACGGAGAGAGAAGAATCATATCGCTTGGAGGCCACGCTCTCTTTAGCGGCGTAATCGATGAAAAGAGATACGATGCGATTTGCGTAGCCGACAGTTTCAAGGAAGTAGCTGTCGATGCTTTCCGAAAGTCCTCTGAATCTCTGAAGGTCTATGTGCCTGGTGGTTGTGGTCTGTATTTCGGCGTAGATGACGTTATTGAGGTATCCTGTCTGTCGGATTTCACTATACTCTCGGAGGGTGAAGCGCAGACCATTCAAGACAGGATAAGTGAGATAACCTCAAACGTAATCATAACCAGAGGATCATCCGAGACGATCTGGATAGACGGAAACAAGAGCCGTCGTTCATTTGAAGTCGAGAACACTGGAGGAAAGCTCGCGGACACTACAGGTGCCGGCGACGCTTTTGCCGCAGGATTTATAGAGAAGTTCATGAAGTGCGGGGATCCGGTCCAAAGCATCTACCATGCTCACAGGAAGGCTGCGGAAGTGATCTCGGTAATTGGGCCAAACCTCGTGGAAGGGAGGAAAGACCTACGATGAAAGGACTGATGGCCGATAGAGACACAATGATAAAGGTGTGCAAACTCTATTATCTTGAAGACCTGACACAGAGTGAAATAGCAAAACTGGTCGGAATATCCAGGCCTCAAGTGAGCAGGTTACTCACAAAAGCCAAGAACGAGGGGATCGTGAGGATCGAAATCGATTCGGGAAGCCTGGGAAATTCTGAAGAGATCTCATTGGAGATGAAAGAGAGATTCGGCCTGAAGAACGTTATCGTTGCGGATGAAGGAACGGAGGTAGGAACAATAACCTCGATCGCTATATCTGCAGCTAAATTTCTTCCCGATTACGTGAAGAATGGACAGCTTGTGGGGATCTCCTGGGGTCGAACTCTGTACGAGACAGTTGAAAGAGTCGTGTTCAACGGGGAGCTTCCAAACACAACATTCATACCCTTAATCGGCGGCGTTGGCCAGTTGCGCCATGAGTATCAAATGAATTCAATAGTTGAGAAGATCGCAAATTCCTTTCACAGTAATCGTTACTACCTTTTCGCTCCGGCCTTCATAGAGAACTCGAAGACTCTGAATATGATGCTCGAAGACGGCTCAATAAGATTCATGTCGGAGATGTGGAAGAGGCTGGATCTGGCAATTGTAGGGATAGGTGAACCCATATCTTTATCCAACGCCTTCAAGAACATCTACGACAAGGAGTTCCTTGCTAATCTTATGAAACACGCAGCGGTTGGCGACATAGCAGCGAGGTTCTTTGATGCCAGCGGAATACCTTGTGTTTCCGGAAACGAAAACATTCTGGGGATTTCTCTTGAGCAGCTGAAGGAAGTTCCCGAGGTAATTGGAATTGCCGGTGGAAAGGAAAAGGCTCTGGCGATTCACGCGGCAATTAAGGCCGGATACATCAATTCAATCGTCACGGATC
>NZ_DJHG01000077.1:13069-13205 GCF_002432955.1 Mesotoga sp. UBA5825
CACGGATCGGAGTACCGCTCTCCAGATACTCCGGATGGAGAGGTAATATGAGAATCGGATTAGTTTACAATCCAAACTCCGGTAAGCGAGAGAATGATCGAGGTCTCATGAAGGCTCTCGCCTCAAAGCTTCAGGG
>NZ_DJHG01000077.1:13257-18276 GCF_002432955.1 Mesotoga sp. UBA5825
ACGCATCTCTGCTGCACCGGATCAACTCATTTCCACCTGAAAGAGTATTTCGATCTGGAAGTAATAGGATCGGAGCCAATACTCAGCGACTACAGGGACACCGTAAACGCCGGCAAAGTCCTTTCAGAGACAGATCTAGTGATCTCAATCGGGGGAGACGGAACTGCATCCGATATCGTTGCGGGTATGCGCAAGATCGGAAGGCTTGTGCCTGTTGTAGGCGTAGCTCTAGGAACGTCAAATTGCGGACCCTTCATAGTTCTGAGATCGGTCAGCGATATACATGAATTCGACTTCCTGAATATTGAGCCCATATGGGTAACGGGACTGGATGTCTTTGAAGAAAGGTACGTGGGTTCGGCATTCAACGATATCGTCATTTCCCAGACACTAATTTCGACAGTTGAGGGAGAGACCTGCACTATCGATGCTTCGGATTTCTTCTACAAAAACAAGAGAACACCTCGAGAACCTACATCAATTGCTTCAACCGCAAGCAGATTGGAGATCAATGGCGAAGAGATCACGCCGCAGTTTCAACCCTCTCAGATAATCATCTCTCCATTCTCTGAAGACATGAAGTCTCTATATGCATACAGGGCAGTTAATGGGCTCCTTTGCTGGCTGCCGTATTCACTATGCAACTCGGCAATGATTGTCTCTTCGAGGCCGATAATAACTATGGTGGAACCGGGCGAGACCGTTTCCGCGGACCTCAAGCAGTTTATCCTTGCCAGCACTGATACAGTGCGGCTATCAGGCTTCAATGCCTTCTGCGTAATAGATGGCAATCCAAGAGTGGATCTTTCAGTGAGTGTCGGGATTGAAGTGGTAACAAATGCCAGAGCAGGACTCTGTGTACAAAGAAGTGATGGAAAGTGAGCAGGATTCTCCGGGCACTTGAAGCATTCGCAGTTGGCGATGCGATGGGAATGGTAACGGAATTCATGACCCGCCGGCAAATCTCTACCAGGTTCGACTTCGTAAGTGATTTGCTAGAACCAGAACACTCGCCTATCCACAAAAATCTAACAAAAGGTCAGATAACTGATGACACAGAGCAGGTGCTTTACTTGATAAAGCTCTACAATGAGAAAAGAAACTTCTCACAGGAGACGGTCAAAGAAGCTCTTTGCAGGTGGGAGGACGAGTGCGACCCTGTCGCGAAAGGCTACATAGGACCGAGCACTAAGAGAGCTATCGAAGCCTTCAAAAATAGGCAGGACTTCGAAAGCCTTGGTACAACCAGCGGGGCACCAATGAGAGTGCTAGCTCCAGTGTTATGTAATCTAGACAAAAGCGAGAAACATCTTGTCGAAGCAATAAGAAACTGTACTGTCCCTACTCACAACACGAATCTTGCTCTTGAAGCTTCTCTGGCAGTCGGATTTGCCTATTACTACGCTGCGAGGGGGTTGAATGCCGACGGGATTGCCGAGGCAGCAATACGAGGCTCAAAAGTATGCGAAAAACTCACCTGTGCAGAATTTGTAGGACCTTCGGCCGGCGAAAGACTTGCTGCTATCAAAGGTCTCATCGGTGGGCAACATCCTGACGATTTCTTGGACAGGCTTTACTATGTATTCGGAACAACTATGGAGGCCGTGGATGTCGCCGTGGCAGCGATTGCCATAGGCCTTTTCTGCAGAGATGATGTCTGGCTGGCAATAAGAATGGGCGCTTCGATAGGTGGTGATACCGATACTATAGCCGCAATAGCTGGAGCACTGTCTTCTCTTCAGGGCGATGCAAACAACATCCCTCACTTCATAACCCAGAGAGTTCTGAAGGCAAATGAAGATCTTGATCTTGAGAAGCATGCGAGATACATCGAAAAGATGAGTGATATAGATGATTAAACTCCTCTCCGGAAGCGCCTCCGTTGGAATTATCTACGGAATCTTCAATTTCGTTCTCATACCCTATCTCAACGGCAAGTTTCACTCAACCGCTCTGGCTGGTAATCTCGTTTCGGCCGGAATGATCATAACGATCTTCACAGGGATGCTTATCGGCTATCTTGGTGACCGAAGCAAAAAGTATCTTGCCTTCATTAAAGGACTCTTCATCATTGCGATTATCAGTATGTTCATACTCAGCACTAACAACGAGATCCTGTTGGGTATTGCGGCTGTAGTTTTCACCATGTCGATTTTCAGTTTGCTTACACCTTACTCTGCCCTAGTCAGCAACGTAAGTAAGCCCGGCAGAAAGGATAGAAACTATGGATTCATGATGGGTGTTATGAACATCGCCACCTTTCTCTCCTCTCTCTTTATAGGAGTCACCCTTTCAAGAAGCGGTGAGACAGCATTTGTGGTTTTCTCAATAGCCGCTGCAGTTCTCGTTGTTCCGCTTTTCTTCTATCGGTCAGAGTCCCACATAGTTGATTCTGCTGTGGGCATCAAAGAAGAAGATTTGAGGTTCAGAGTTGACAGGAAGATAGTATTTGTGATGATCTCACAGTTTGGCCTGTGGTTTTCAATGGGCGGGATACTTCCCTACCTGACATCTTTCATAAGCAGTGATATTGGTGTGTCTCTTGGCACTGCATCATCGATAATGGGAGTTTCAACTCTAGTGAGTGGCGTGACTTCTCTCATGACTGGTACTCTGAGCAAAACGCTTGGGCAGAAAAGGCTGCACATTACAGCGCTTTCTATCCTGGCCGGCGTTTTCTTGTCAGTTAGTATCTTCTACTCTGGATTCCTGGGTCTTGACCCATTTCTGATGCTTATCGTGTTGATTCTCTTTAGCTTTGCTTTAGGAATAGTTCTCGCCCTCAACGTGACGATCGTTTCAGATACAGTCTCCCTTGCAAATCAGGGGAAAATCTTCGGTCTCAATAACATAGTTATGGTCCTATCTCAATCGCTCGCTCTGAGTCTTATCGGCTCTCTGATATCGTTGAGTGGTTACAACCTTGCCTTCGTTTTCGTCGCAGCAGGGTTCGCGGTAGCAATCGTGTTTTTCGTCATGAGTACGCTATGTTGTCGAAAAACCGTCTCATAACATGAGACGTGCGAAACATAGAGAGTGATTATCAACTGAAAAACAAATCGAATGAAAAGGAAGACATTCAATCAAGGCATCTTCGTTTAGATTTGAGCTCTTCGTGAAGACGTTCGCATCTTTCGTACCAGAGTACTCTGTAATCTTCGTGGTTGATTATTCTGCCAACAAGGTCATACGGAGTGAAAACTCCTTCCTCTACACACCACTTCACACATTCCTCATACGCCTCTAGGTCTAGCTTCTCGTCTGTTATCTCGATGAAGATCGAATCACGATCTTCGATAATCGCTGCTACGGCTCGTGTATGCCCATCGGCCATAACGAGCTTACCGTCAAAATCGATTACCGGAACCGGAACGCTCTTGAGAGTCTCCTTATTCCGAATCGCTCTGAGTTTGTCCTTTGATATATATAGCTGGCTTAGCTGGAGATACTCAATTCGGACTTTGAATCTTTCTGACATCTACTTCGCTCCTCCAAGAACCTTGACTACAGATTCTCAAATGCACATCGAATCAATAAACGTCTGAGTGAACGATCCACTTCTCGTAGACTAACCAACCATACATTATGAAGAACGCAAGTGCTATTATTTCACTGTTGAAGGGCTTTCCCCACTTAGTCTTGCCAAACATTATGAACAGGCGGGCCTTGATTTAGTCCCAGAGACCGCAAAGGGCTAAGGCCAGAAAAGTGCCGATGATTATCTTCAAAGAATGGAACGAAGTTCTCATAAACCTAGTATAAAGGAGGAAAAAATGATGAAGAGAAGTCTGATTTGGACTACAAGTCTTCTTTTAGTCGTGTTTGCCATCACCAGCTGTATACCCTTTCCGAAAGTGAAAACCTACCGCGCATGGGTAGTGGGGCAGACAGACACAAACGGAATCGCAATGCTTTACTTCTCGGACGATTCCGGTGAAACCTGGACGCGCCAGGCCATGGACATCCTGCCTGAAGGTAAGAGTTTGGAGGATGTTCTTTCCGTAGATCAGAATAGAGTCTGGGCTTGCGGTTCAGACGGGCTCTTAATGAGAACGGACAATGGTGGCTCCGACTGGAAAATAGTTGAAGTTTCGGAAGTTGCCACTGATTCCTTTTTTGCTTTCCTTTCGATTTTTGAAGACAGAATTTGGGTCAGCGGCGACAGCGGACTTGTCATCTTCTCTGAGGACAATGGCGATAGCTGGACGGTTTGCGACCTTCCTGAAAACGGAGCAGATTACTTGATTCAGGGAATCCACGCAATAAACCAGAATGTGATCTATGCGGTTGGAAACAAATCAACACCCAGAGCCGGAATAGTACTGAAAAGTGAAAATGGTGGCCAAAACTGGGACGAGATTAATCTCCCCAACAACTACAACGATAATGGGTGGATTGGCGTTAAGGCTACGGATGAAAATCATATAGTCATCTACGGTGGCCAAGGCCACTATGCCGTGACTGCCAATGGTGGGAAACAATGGGTTACAGGAGGCCCGCTCTTTCCAAAAGACCTGAACTCTCTGGTAATGATGGACGGTTCAACTTACTGGGCAGCCTGCGATTTTGATACGATAATCCTTACTGAGAACAGTGGAATAAGCTGGGAGGAGCAACCGTCAGCAGGAACAAGCAACTCCTTTTTGTTAGGGATAGATGCGCTCGACAGAAATAACGCATTAGTTATCGGTTCTTCGGCCGGATACCCGCAATTCGGTAAAATCTTGCGCACAACAGACGGAGGGAATAATTGGGAAGTAGTCCTTAGTGCAGAGGAATGTCCGGTTACCCTCAGTCATGTTTCGATAGCTGAGAAGAGTATGTGAAACCGGGGTCGGGGATTGTGTAGATTGGGGTTTGGAAAGAGCAGAATAAGACGCAAGGCGCCGGAATGCATCGGCGGAAGTGATGCCACCTTCGGTGGGACGCATTGCACTGAAAAGCATCAGTGGACGCAAGGCTGGCGAAGACCATGCCAGGACGCAAGGCTGCCTTCGGCAGGAAGTGAGGCCCGAAAGA
>NZ_DJHG01000134.1:0-3879 GCF_002432955.1 Mesotoga sp. UBA5825
TTTATTGACAAAGAATTCCTGAAGTGAGGTATGAAAAGGCATTTATTCCCACCTTTAACCACTCACCCTCACCTCTGGGTCTTGGGAGGTTTCACTGTGATTGAAGAAGATAGTCTGAAAAAAGTAATCAAGAAGGCCCTATCTTCAGGAGGAGACTTCGCGGAGATCTTCCTTGAAGACAAGGACGAATTGAGTATAAAGTGTTCGGGAGGCACGATAAGCGGGGTTACCACAGTAAGAATCAAGGGGGCAGGCATCTACTTGCTTTGCGGAATGAAGAGCGTCTATGTATTTACAAACGATCTATCATTTGCTGGTCTTATGAGTTGTGCCGAGAGAGCTTCTGAACTCTTGGACGGAATTGCGGGGGGGTTCTCGGGACATATCAACTTCACAACGCAGAAGGCGGCAAATCCGAATAGATTCGAGATCATTCCTTCCTCTGTCGGCCACAAAGAAAAGATCGAAGTAATACGCGCGACTGAGCAGGCCGCACAAAGTGCAGGAGAAAAGATAAGACAATTGAATGTAGACTACTTCGATACTGATCAGAAGGTAATGATATTCAACAGTGAAGGCCTTCGTGCCGAAGACAGGAGAATAACGGGCCGTTTGCGACTGCAAGCTACCGTCGAAGTTGGAGACCGTTCGAAATACGAATGGCGCGACTTCACCCGCCCTCAGGGTTTCGAAGCGTTTCGCACGAAAAACGACTTCACCTCCTTTGCTAGAGAGTTCGTTATTGACATGGCGGAAGATCTCAAGGCAGCTCCGCTGAAGTCTTGCGCAGTCCCGGTGGTTTTCGAGGCCGGTTCGTGCGGCACATTCTGGCACGAGACTTGCGGTCATCAGCTAGAAGCCTCCGCAGTTTCAAGAAACGCTAGCGATTTCAAAGGTAAAGTTGGACAGGTCGTCGCTTCGGAAAAGGTCACTTTAATCGACGACGGAACAATGCCGGGTCTCTACGGCTCAGCCGCTATTGACGATGAAGGTTTCCCCACACAGAAGAACATTCTCATAGAGAAAGGTGTACTAAAAGGCTACCTGTGTGACAGACTTTGCGGCAGACGACTCGGAATCTCTTCAACCGGGAGTGGAAGAAGACAGGGATATACATATGCCCCTGTACCCCGTATGAACAACACCTATCTAGCTCAGGGAAACGACGACGATGAAGAGATTGTTCGATCGGTTGACGAGGGTCTCTTTGTGAAGAGACTGGGAGGCGGAACAGGCGGCAGAGAGTTTTCTATTGCGGTTAGCGAAGGGTACTGGATAAAGGACGGCAAGATATCTCACAGGCTCAAGAGCGGCTTTGTCCTCAGCGGAAGAGGGATTGATATGATAAAGAAAGTCGATATGGTAGGGAGCGATCTCAAGACCGATAGCGGAGGGTTCTGCGGAGCAGACTCAGGACTGTGCCCTGTTACTAGCTTTCAACCGAGGATGAGGATATCGCTGATGTCTGTAGGCGGGGAGGATTGATCTAAATGAGTTTTCTCGATGAATATCGCACAGTATTGAAAAACCTTCCCATATGTTACTCCGAAGCCGAAGTCGATGTAGAACGAAGGGGTAGCACCGTTATGAAGCATGCGAACGGGGAGATAATAGAAACCCGCTCTTCAGAAACAGCAGAACTCTTTGTGCGCGTTTCCGATGAGAAGACGGGATATGCATACACTCAGGATTTAGATGAAGAACCGAACCACGTGTTGTTGAGGGCGCTCAATAACTCGCAGTTTGTCGAACGATTGAAGAACGACCGGCTTAATAGATTATTAGTCAACAGAAGAGTTTCGGAAGGCCTCAAGAATCGCGATCCCGATATACCTTCAATTAAGGTGGCTGCCAATCAGCTCGAAGATTCAGTAAGAATGGTTGACAGTAGCATATCCAGCGTAGCAGTCGAGATCTGTTCCGAGAGACAGCTGAGAAATGTGATTAACTCTCATGGTCTGGATGTCGAATCGGCCATGGATTTATACAGTGCCACAGCAACTGTAATGGCAGAAAAGAATGGCGAGCAGTATGACGCATCCTATTATGAAAGTGCATCAAGACTCGAAGAGATCAATCCAGAAAGATTCAGAAACAAGATCGCTGCGAGTTTGAGACACCAGTATGACGCGAAAGAAATGCACTCAGGTTTATATACTGTGTTGCTTGACAGTACTGTTGTCACAAACATTATGATGACTGCCTGGCAGCTGTTTAGTGGCCTGAAGTACGGCGAAGGGTCCTCTCCTCTATCCGGGAAGCTTGGGGAGGCGATCGGATCATCTTGCTTCTCAGTTATCGACTCTCCCTCGCATGAACTAACAGGGTATCATTACGAGTTCGATTGCGAAGGAACACCTTCAAGGGAAGAACAGCTGGTAGATGGCGGCAGGCTCACAGGACTCATGCACAATATCACAAGCGCCTACAGATTGGACACGAATTCAACAGGCAATGCCGGAAGATATGCACTGCTTAGCGGCTCGATCCCGACAGACATCATAATAACCCCCAAAATAATATACGCGGAGCCAGGTAGTGAATCGGTAGCCTCTCTGCTCGAAGAAATGGGCGAGGGTGTCTACATTACTCATTCATATGACGTATTTCACTCTATAAACATTGGCTCGGGCGGATTCTCTATTCCCTGCAGGGGAACGATCATAAGGAACGGCAGAGAGGATCATAACGTCACCGGCTTGACGATGAGCGGAAGGTTGACTGATCTCTTCTCCAGGGTAAGGGCTGCGGGAAACGATCTGTATATCGAGGAATTTCTCCGCAAGAGCTATTGCGTAGGAGCTCCAAGTCTGCTGATAGAGAAGTTGCAAATCAACGGGAAATGATATCATATGAAACTGAAACGACACACTCATGAAATCAAACACTGACATAAATCCCGATTTTGACAGTAAGAAAGGGAGTGAGTCGATACTTATGGAGAAGAAAGAGGCCTTAGACTTTCTGGACAGACTGGCGAGAGGAATCTNNTCGGAAATGTTTGGAAGCAATTGCGAGACTCTGGTCCACGACATGAGCGTCCCAAAGCATCCCATCATACTAATCTATAACGGACATGTCACGAACAGAAAAGTCGGCTCTACTGAGGACGTCTACGGCGATCTGGCGAAGTACAAGTCATCATATCTGGAAGGAGACTTCATAAACCATCTCGCCGTATATAAATCCGGCAAGTTTATCAAATCAACGACCTTCCATCTGAAGGGTGAGGACTATCACTATGCTCTTGGAATAAACTATGATTTTACCTTCATGAGAGAGTTCTCCAACGTACTGGATGACTTCATGAAGGTCGAATCTGATCTGCAGTCTGCAATCAGTGAGGCCGGAGAGAATAAACTCTCATCGATTTTCAACAGCTGTCTGGACGCAATTGGAAAACCCGTCGAAAGGATGAACAAGTCGGATCGACTTAGACTGATAAGTCTCCTAAAGAGAGAAAAGGCCTTCGAGTTTTCCAAAGCCGTTCCGTATGTCTCAAGCAGGCTAAATCTATCTAGATATACGATATACAAATACATTAAGGAAAGCGGCTGACATAGAACCGACCAAGAGAAGGAGAAGATGATGCTTATAGAGAAGAGAATAGAGGAACTTGGAATCAAGCTGCCCGCGGCCTCGCCGCCTGGAGCCATGTACATTCCCGTGAAACGTCTCGGAAACGCCTTGTTTGTTTCCGGTCAGGTACCAATGAAAGACGGAAAGCCAGTTTACACAGGGAAAGTGGGAAGCGAGAGATCAATCGAATATGCCTGTGAGGCCGCAAAACTATGTATTATGAATATGCTTGCAGCAATCAAGGGGTATCTTGGCGACCTCGACAGAGTAATCAACATTGTGAAGCTGCAGGCCTTCATC
>NZ_DJHG01000134.1:3892-4189 GCF_002432955.1 Mesotoga sp. UBA5825
ACAGCGAAACAGGATTCAACAAGCAGCATATCGTAGCAAACGCCGCTTCGGAACTTTTGTTTGAGGTATTCGGTGAAGCCGGAAGGCACGCCCGAACTGCCGTCGGTGCCAGTCAGCTTCCGTTGGATTTCACGGTTGAGATAGAGGCAGTTATCGAAATCGGAGAGAATGACTAGGATGGACTACGATTTCGATACTCTGGTAAACAGGGAAGATCAGGGGAACATGAAATACATGTTCACCCCCAAGATCGTGAAGAAAATGAATCTCATAAGCTATGCCGGTGCCGAGATGGAC
>NZ_DJHG01000068.1:0-14062 GCF_002432955.1 Mesotoga sp. UBA5825
ATATACATTGCGGGCGCCGCAGCTGGTTTTATGAATGTTATGGCGGGAGGGGGCTCAATGGTCACTCTCCCGGTACTTATGTGGATAGGATTGCCGCCGCACGTTGCCAATGCCACCAACAGACTGGGCGTGATATTTGAAAGCGGTATAGGAGTAAAGACCTTTCGATCCGGCGGTATGAGGTTTGACAAGTCCATACTTCCGGCGATAGTGTCTGCAACGATAGGTTCAATCATAGGTTCCATGTTTGTCTCGACAATACCGAAGGATGTGCTGGAGAAAGTGATCGCAGTAGCTCTCCTGGCAGTAGTTTTGCTTATGTTACTGAAACCGAAGCGGCTCACTTTTTCGAGACCCTCTGGAGTCCTCTCAGCTCTAATCTTTTTCGGCGTGGGCTTCTACGGGGGATTTTTACAGGCGGGAGTTGGTTTCTTTCTTATTGGAGCGATTACCTTTTCGTATGGCTTTGATCTTGTGAGAACGAATTTCACGAAGATTGTTATCGTCTTTATCTACACTGCTTTTGCTCTGGTTATCTTTATCCTTAATGGGATGATTTACTGGTTTCCCGGCCTGGTTCTCGCGGCAGGAAATGTTGTCGGGGCATATTTTGCTGCCAGGCTATCGATAAGAAAGGGCAGCGGTTATGTGAGATGGATTTTGCTGATAATTGTGGTCGCAAACGCCATTAAGTATCTCTTCTTCTAGAGGAGTGTGACAGATTTTCGATGAGAGAGCTTCTGAGTTTTCTGAAGAGGACAGGTTATCTGACCAACCCTAGACTGGAGTCGGCCTTTATGGAACTTGACAGGAAGGATTTCGTCTCACCCGAAGTAGCGGATGAGGCTTATACAGACAGAGCTCTAGTAAGTCTTGCAAGCTCAGGAAAGATTTGCTCAACTTCTACTCAGCCATCTCTTTTGATAAGCATGATAGAAGAATTGAAACTGAACGAAGACAACAAGGTCCTGGATCTTGGGACGGGAACCGGTTTCTGTGCTTGTCTGCTTGGAAAAATGCTGACTAAGGGAAGCGTAGTATCAGTGGAGACCGCCAGAACGGTTGCATCTATAGCCTCGGAAAACGTGCGACGCTACCGCATGAGCAATGTGAGGATAGTGATCGGTGACGGTAGATATGGCTTCAAAGAAGAAGCTCCATACGATGCTATGATCTCCACCGTAGCCTTACCGGGAATAACCGTGGAGCTGTTCAATCAGATGAAAATCGGAGCGAGATCGATCGTTCCGATACACAGAAGCTATATGAACACACCTGTCTTCTTATTCGAAAAAATAGATGGTACAACTTTGAGAGCTACTTTGAAAACAGGAGCGGTCTTCATGGTAGTGGAAGACTCCAGACCGGACCCTCTTTACACTGATAACAAGTTCTCACTTGAGCTTCGAGAGGGGAGATTTCGAAAGCGCTAGCTTAGTCTTTGGCGACCTTCCAGAAAATCTCAACACCCTTCTCTATAACGGAATCAGCAGGCAAAAACCTTGAATTATGGAGTCCATGATGTTCTCCTCTTCCTGTACCCAACCAGAAAAGTACCGAAGGGTATTTCATAGCGATCACTCCAAAATCCTCTCCCACGTATTTCATTTCGACCGGGTTTACATCGACCAGGGCGCACAGTTTATCGTAAAGATCACCGTCTACATGAACCTGTGGATACTTCGAACCGATCTCCTGAGAGAACTTTAGACCTCTTTCAGTAGCGACTTCTCTCCCAAGCTCTTCGAGTTCCATGATTGCTTCCTCTGAAAGCTCAAAAGCTTTAGTTCTTACAGTTCCCGAAAGAGTGCAGGAGTCTGCCACCACATTTCTAACTCTGCCCCCCTGTATGAGTCCAAATCTGAGTACGGAATCTCCTCTATCTACCGAATAGACCCTTTGAAGAAAATCCATAGCTCCCTCAATAGCGTCTCTTCCCTGCTTATAGAAAGCGACATGTGCCGACCTTCCCTTGAAAGTGCAGTCCGTTTCGAAGGCCGAGGCAAAGAGAACACCGGCTCTTGTGTAAACAGATCCTTCAGGGAATTCATCATTTACGTGCAGTGCCCAGGCTTCAGTTATTTCGTATTGCTCCAATTTCGATAAGCATTTCGCAGCACCACCCCCGCCTTCTTCAGCCGGCTGGAAAAGAAAGAGAAAATTTCTATTGAGATCGCTTGTTACTATTCTCTCTATAAGTCCAATTAGAATTGTCATATGAACATCATGGCCGCATGCATGCATAAAACCTTCATGTGCAGATTTGAATGGAGCATCTGTTTCTTCAAAAACAGGAAGAGCATCCATATCGGATCGAAATAGAACGAAAGGGCCTTCAACCTTTTTCCATTTCGCCAGAAGTCCGGTGCCCGCAACCTTTTCGTAGGAAACAGATAATCGATCCAGGAGACTCATAATGTACGCTTGAGTCTTGAACTCATTGAATCCAATCTCCGGAATCTCATGTAAGTCATGCCTAATTCTCGATAAATCCATGCTCTCCTCCTTCAAATCGCTTCTTTTGACGTAAAGATAGAAAAGATCTTGCCGTCGGAAGCTTGCTCACTAGAACCTCGTCATTATCACGAAGCATCAGAATTTTCACTTTTCAATTTGCCTCGGTCTGTTCATTCGTTCGCAGAGAAAGAGTAAACTGAAGCAAGAGGAGTGAGGTTAGAGGTATGAAAGACAAGTTCTACCAGAGTTTCTCACACGTCACCTTTGACTTTTTGAATACCTTTCCTGGAGAGACAGAACTCCATCATCCTCCTAACGCTTTCCTGACCCCAATCTCTATCTGCGACCGCGTCCTGATTAAGTTATACTGAACACCATTTAACAGCCCGCTCGTTGATTTATTATAAACAAAAAGGCGCCTGAAGACGCCTTTTGATCGAATCCTCAATCAATTAAGGGCGTAGTCCCAGAGAGTGATTGTAATAGAGTCATCCGCGTAATCGTCGCCCATGAAGGTTTCAAGAGCGAAAGGAATGTTTTGATCAATTATCCAGTACATCGACAACTCTCCGTCCTCGTTGTGTAAGCGACTTTTGTTCCATTAAACGTTCCATTCTTTCCTTCTACGGAGTATATTCCCTCATACTTGTGAGTGCCAAAACCATAAAGTTTCGTATTCATCTGTTTTTCCAGGTCAATTGCGTCATAAATGAATGATAGCATTGGATTGAGGAAGATGTACATCATATTGAGAACTGCTGGCCAAACATCATGTCTGAGGTGGGCTCAGTGTCGAGGGGTAAGAAGTAGGTAGTATCGTAATTCAGGATGAAGTGGTTTTCATCGCGATCGACTGTCACCCCGTATATCATTTCCTTGTGCTCTCCATTCTCGAAGTACGAAATCATATTGTAGACGTACTTCACGTTAGAGTAATCCTGCAGTGGCACCCAAGATGCAAAAACGCTCGCAGCCAGAACCAGCACTAAAATAACCGCAACTTTCTTCACATCGTCACCTTCAAAACTTGGTACCAACATACAACTTTCTGTGACGAGAAAACTCAAATTGAGAGGCTCATGTGGTCTGGATTGGGTATAATTAGCCGAGGTGATCATTTTGAAAAGAGCACTAATAACCGGAGCGTCATCGGGAATAGGCGAGGTGTTTTCCTATGAGCTTGCAAAGCGTGGGTACGAAACGATCCTTGTAGCCAGACGAATAGAAAGATTGCAGACGATTTCCGATCAAATTGAGGGAGATCTAGGAGCTAGATCTATTCCGCTGAAAGGTGATTTGACGGATGAGAACGACCTGGTTGAAGTTTCGAAACTTCTGAAAGACGTAGATCTTCTTATAAACAACGCAGGGTTCGGACTAATTGGTTCCTTTGAAGATATTGAAGCGGATAGAGAAATGCAGATGATCAAGCTGAATATCGGAGCTCTTTACTTCTTGACGAAGAAATATGCGCTCATGCGCAACAGCATTGGCGGAGGAATTATAAACGTCGCTTCTACTGCCGCCTATTTGCCTGTACCGGGAATGGCGGTCTATGCTGCAACAAAGGCCTTTGTACTTAGCTTCAGCGAAGCCGTTAGCGAAGAACTCCAACCCAAAGGCTTCAAAGTAATGGTTCTATCTCCTGGGCCGACTAGAACAGAGTTTTTCGATGTAGCTTCGGGAGGAAGGAAGCAGCTGCCGGGGTCCATGTCCCCCGAAGAAGTTGTGAAAAAGGCACTTGATGCATTTGAAAAAGGAAAGAGAAGCGTGGTAAGCGGGCTGATCAACAAAATAATCGCTTCCGGATCAAGGTTAGTACCGAGAGCAATAGCAATGAAAGCCGCGAGAAGAGTATTTGAATAATAGTGGACCGAAAGGCTGCTATAGAACTCTGAGCAACTTCGTAATTTCCAATGACCTCTGGTCTCAACACACTACTGAATTTCTGCAACGAATATTCATTCAGTTAGGCGAAACTCTTCGATTGTGAGTGAAAAGGGAAGATAAAGCCAAGAGGATTGACCTTCGAGCGATCTCCAGATTCTCAGGAGATTTTAAGTTACACAGGTTAACATCTATTCAAGATCCAAAAAACGGAGGTAGAAAATAATGAAGAGAGTATTATATGCAATAGCGATAGTTTTGATTTTCAGTTCAATGACACTGGCCAGCAGCTTAATGACTGAGGAAGATGGAATTGCTTTCATGAGAGAAGAAGAAAAACTAGCTCACGACGTCTATACCGTACTCTATGAAATATGGGGATTGAATGTCTTCAGTAACATAGCTAGAAGCGAACAGACTCATACAGAAGCAGTTCTTTCTCTGATCGGTGATTTTGGCATGGTAGATCCCGTGGGCGAAAATGAGGTTGGAGTCTTCACCAATGCGACGCTTCAGGAGCTTTATGATGAACTCATCGAGAGTGGAAGTAAGTCTCTTCTGGATGCGGTAAAAGTTGGTCTTCTGATAGAAGAGATAGATATTAAGGACTTGGAAGAATTGCTTGAGGGAGACATCGACTCGAGGACTGCGACGGTATACGAGAATCTGCTTAGAGGTTCTGAGAACCACCTCAGGGCATTTCTCAGGCAGTATGAGAGACTCGCAGGTAGCTATACTCCAGAAATACTCGATGTCGAAAGGTTCAACGAGATTGCATCTGGCAGATAGACTGGCCAGCGAATGGGATTCAATAGGGCGGACAATCCGCCCTTTTCTTTTGGAATTAGATATTCGGTAGTTTTTAGAGACAATTTTCCACCAAAATGGTTTCAAGTATTAAACGACTTTCTGCACAACCATTGCTCTGGACTCGTAATGACATATAATCTTATTATATGAACACAGAGGAGGGATACGGTGGTCAGGATAGTGACGGACAGCTCATGTGATCTGCCGGTTGAAACGTTGAAGAAGTATGGTATTCCCTTTGCCTCCCTCAACATTTCTGTTGATGATATGACTTTCAAGGAAGATATCGACATCACTCCAGAGGAATTCTGGCGATTAATGAGCAAATCCCGGGAACTTCCAAAGACTTCTCAGCCTTCGCCGGCCGATTTTGCTGAGATCTTTGAGGATATTCAGAAGAAGGGTGAAACTCCACTTTGCATTACTATTTCATCAAAACTCAGCGGCACCTATCAATCAGCGCTCCTCGGCGCCGAAATGAGCGGAGGCAAGGCGATCGTATTCGATTCTCTTGCAGGTTCGATCTCCCATGGCATCCAGGTGCTGATAGCCGCTAGAATGGCTGAATCTGGCGCTGAGTTGGACAAAATAGTGGAAGCGCTGGAGGAGTACCGAGAAAACGTGAAGATTATCATCCCTCTCGCGACAGTGGAGAATATTGTCAAAGGCGGCCGTCTTAGCAAATTCCAGGGTGGCCTGGTTAACATATTGAACATGAAGATTATCCTGCACGGTATAAATGGCGAAGTTAAGCTCCTTAAGAAGGTAAGAGGAAGCAGGAGATTCAGAGAAGCGATAATTGAGTTAATAGAAGCTTCCTCAAAGACCGGGAAGAAGATTTTCGGCATAACTCACGTGGATAATCTCAAAGACGCTGAGTTCTTCGCTTCGGAAATTAGGAAACGTGTCCGAGATTCCGAAGTCATAATCGGAAAGATGGGTCCTGCGATTGCCACATATGCTGGAGAGGGCGGACTGATATTGGCGCTCTAAACTCACCATTTAGAGTACCAATAAGGCCCGGAAGACTTGAGATTACAGGTTGCCGTGTAGCGACATAAGAACAAGATTTCGAATCAAGCTGGAAGACAGAAGAATTCAGAGCTGGGGAAGACCGTGCTTGGATGCAATGCCGATTCGCAGTTAAGCATTTTCTGTAGATCGACAGAGGCCGTACTCTTAGTCGAGAAAGACATAAGATCGAATTTCTACAAGTATTTCAACATGAGGAAGAATTGGCTTTCTGTTAATTCATTAAACTGCCTTGTTTCCATTGGGCTCAGACGAACTAATTCAATAGAAGGATTACGAATTCTGCCCCGCAGCTTCTTAAGAAAGAAGCTGGGCAATGAACTCAAAGAGCAATTGATTATTCTCACGATTCCAACTTACAGATTCTGGTGCCAAACTGAGGATGCTTCTCGCACCCTTGTTTTTTTCCGCTGACAGTCTTACTTATAACCTGAAGGATCGAAGATCTCTCCGTCCCCGGAAGTTCAGTGCCAGCAAATATCAGTTCTTTGAAGCACAACCTGCACAATTCGAAAAAACATCAGTAGATCAAGTCAATGCTGTGCCAGGCTATCTAAAGAACGGCCTTTTCGGCAATAGTTGATTAGGGACTCCTTTATTGTTTTTTTGACCATATCGGGGAACGACTGATCAATGACGAACAGCTCTTGTTACGTCTCTTCCTATCAAACGGTATGTAAGGATGAAACTCTCGACAAAGCTTCTGCTTATCGTCACGATATGCTGAGTTCTCGTCTTCTCAGATTGAATCCACTCCTCTCCCTCACCAATACCAGTAACTGAATGTCTCTAGCGCAAGTATTTGTCAAGAAAGGCGAGCATCGCATTTGCACCTCTTATCCTATTTGCCTTCTTCTTAAATCCATGGCCCTCATCATTGAACACTACATACTCAACCGGAACCCCATGCTCTTTTAGTCGCTCAACTATCTCATCAGATTCTATCTTAAGTACCCTTGGATCATTTACTCCTTGAAGCACTAGAAGAGGCCTCTCTATTTTGTCGGCGTGAAAGAGAGGGGAAATGCTCTTGAGATATTCTTCCTCGGTGAATGGGTTTCCGATTTTCCCGTAAAGGAGATCTTTAGCGATCTTCCACCAAGCTGGCACTTCTTTGAGAGTTCTCACCCAGTTCGAGACACCGAAAAAATCCGTACCAACCTTGAACTCCTTCGGCCTGAAAGCAAGTGCCGCCAGAACCATGAATCCACCGTAACTTCCACCGTTTATTCCTATTCTTTCTTTGTCGATGAAATCAAGGGTGGCCAAATACTTGGCGGCGGCTACGCAATCATCCAGATCCGCTTCTCCGTGTTTGTGATCTGCGGCTTTGAAAAAGCTCTTTCCGTAGCCGGAGCTCCCTCTGTTATTGACTGCATAGATAGCATATCCATGATTTGCAATGAACTGGATCTCAGGACTGTATCTTGGCAGAGACTGACCTCCCGGTCCTCCGTGAACCCATACAATCGCAGGCGCTTTCTCGTTCGGCAGAACATTTCTGGGCGGATAGAAAATCCCAGGCACTTGGAGACCGTCGTACGAAATAAAGCGGAGTACCTTTGCTTCAGAGAGGTCATTACTGTTCACTTCTTCGCTCATAGAATCAGTAAGCTGCTCTGTCTCCTTTGTATTGAGGTCTATCATGAAGATATTAGGAGAGGAGGTTGCTGAGTCACAAAGATAGTACAGGAAGCGGCTATCCTTGCTGAAGTATTGATCGTATACTACACCACCCGTCTCAACGGGAGACATCTTAGGGGTATTGTCTTTTGTATCGATTATGTGAAGTTCGGAAAAACCGTCTCTATTAACTATAAGCACAGCACTTCTCCCGTCTTCCGATATTCTCCCGTCGATTATGTCCCAACTAAAGGCAAGGATCTCTTCACGCTCTTTGCTTTCAATATCCGTTATCCAAAGCGTCATGAATTCCCCTTCAATGTCCGATAGACAGTAAAGCTTCATCGAATCTTTTGAGAAGAAGAGAGGTATGAAATTAGCTTCTCCTTCATGGGGGGACAGAAGTGTTGTATCTCCGCTTAGCAAGTCGTGGAGATATACATTCGAGTTGTTTGCAGTCTCGGGCTTATGAAGAGCGAGAAACCTTTCATTATCCGAAATTGGACCCAGTTCATACAAGTCTTTGTTTTCGAAGACCAGCTCACCTGCTAGATCAGCCTTTTCAAACCGATATAGATCGAATCTACTTCTATCAATCTTGTTAGAGTAGTAGTAAACACTATTGCCAACGGAGACGTGAAATCCTGACTTGGTCTTCTCGAAAGGGGTCAGATCTTTGATTTTCTCTTCTGTTCCTAGATAAAGATGATGTAGTTCATCGCCGCCCTTATCCATTGCAAAAATGAAGCTCCCATCTTTGTAGACGTGAGATACCAATGCGTTTTCGGTGAGTGATGTTATCTGCCTGTGCTTTCCCTTCTCCTGATCTAGTTCAAAGATGTTGTAGTTGCCCGTTTTGTCAGAAGAGTAAAGAATCCTTCTTGAATCGGGTGATACCGCGAATGACGCAATGGTCTCGTTCTCCATAAGTTCTTCAATCGAGTACTTCTTCTCAGTCATTTAATTCCTCCTTTAACGTTCTAAAGCGAATGAACAGTGAATGATCATTGGGAATAGTTCTTTATGATCCAAAGGTTCGTTGGGCTCCCTCATTGCAATCATATAATAAGCAGCCATCAATTGCGCTTGATGGTTTCCAAGAAGTTAACATTTCTTGTGAATAGAAGCTACAAAGCCACATTAAGTGGATTTCGTCATCCTCAGTATTTGAGACTCTCTTTTCTACGATTGAGTACTGTATGCTCTTACAATGTCTCTACTCACGCCGAGCCGTCTCTTGAACCCACTAGATTTACTGAGTATTAGATTGTTGGCTGTAGAGAACCAAGAAATTCGAATACCGTTTTGCGGACCGTTTCAGGGACGTGCCATTACCGTTCAATTCTCTTGTTCCCTTGAATCACTGATTTCGGGCAAGGAAATGCCTGCTGCTTTAGGAACGACTTACACTGTCATCTTGTAGATCTTTTATTCTGGATCTAATCATGTACTCGCGCCAAATACGAACATCTCTTGATAACCAAAAACAAGATGCAGCATCAAGGTGCGGCATGACGAAGTTTTTAGGGTGTCTCGTGTCTAAAGTTTGGAGTGTGGCAAAAAGGAGACGATTTACTCTGTGGTCATCCCGGGATCTGTCCTTTGACCCTGTCGAAGGACGGGTCCATGAACTTGGGAAGGACCAAGGACGTCTTTTATCCTCTTCCCAGCGTTCAGCGATCAGCGAAAAGCGGCTCTTGCCCCGCGTGCGCCGACTTGCTTTTCTCTCGCCTTCTTGTGAGCGCAGTGAACCTCTCGGTAACGCACTTTCTCGGTCGCTCTTTTCAGCAAACGGGTTCTTGCTCTTGGACGACTGACGGAGGACGTCTTTGATTCTCTTCCGTGCGTAAAGGGGATTTTTGACTTGAAAATTCTCTTGTTTAGTGGTATTTTGTCGAGAGTTGATTGGCAGCGATGTACTAATGGGAGTGATGAAATGAGAGAAAGCAACAGAAAGAGAGGGCTGGCCCTTGCGGGACTTCTGCTGGGAATAGAGCTCCTTTTGATAGGTGCGGCAGTGATAATCCGGCCCAAAATCATGGGATTCAGTTTTGGTTCTGGCAGGTCATTCACAGGAATGAAGTTCAACGAAGACTTCTCGGTGACGATCACCGAGAAGCCGAACTCATTGGGAATCGACAGTCTTAACGGAAAGGTCGAAGTAGTGGGCTGGGATAGAGATTATGTTGAAATCAGGGTCGAACAGTCAGTTAGGGTTGCAGACGAGAATCTCAAAGAAGAGTATCTTGAAAAGACTAGGCCGAACATCAACGCAGCAGATGGTAAGCTCACTGTGATTGTTCCCAGATTATCGCAAACGAATGAATTCATGGGGCAGGCGACAACAATTTATATGAATATCCCGTCGGAAACGGTGGAAGATATTTTAGTGAATACCAGCAACGGCGCAATGGTTTTCAAATCACTTAATGCCTCAATAAGAGGCAGAAGCAGCAATGGAGGTTTGGAGCTGATCTCCGTCTCGGGAAGCATGAGACTTGAAACCTCTAATTCGCCCATTTTTGTCGAGGAATGCGCCGGAGTCATGGAACTTAGATCCACCAACGGTGCGTTTGAAGGAAAGGGAATATCTGGAACCCTCATTATTGAGACAAGTAATGCTCCGATAACAATCGAAAGGGGAACTCTCAGTGTTTCGGCGAATTCCACGAACGGAGCAATTACAGTCACTGAGGTCACTCTTATCGGTGATAGCAATAGTTTTGAAACCTCAAACGCGAAGATTGTCTGCGACGCGATCCTTCCAGATTTCGGTGTTCTTGAACTGCTGTCAACTAATGGAAGTATAGGAATCTTTTTAGATGACTCGATTCGTGCAGAGATAAGCGCATCTACAACCAATGGAACCGTCAATTTGAAGGGGCTTACCGTAGGCGTAATCAGTTCGAGTTCAACTAGCTTGAGAGGGACATTCAATGGCGACAACGGCCTCCTCATAACTATGAAAACCAGTAACTCGAACATCAGCATCGACAAGCCCAATGCTGAAGATTCGATCTAGTGACAGAAAAGGGTGGATTTGAATCATGGTCCCATTTACCGAACTCATGCGTTGCGTGGATTTCAAATATCCCTAGAGTGGTAAGCCTGATTATCTTCTTCGAACTCAGGATTGAGATCTCAGAAAAAGGGCTCAAAATCACGGGTTGTGACGCTGCAAAGGATCTATTTGCCTGTCGCCTCCCTGGCACGATGTGAATCTGTACAAAGAGTGGGATTGTCAATCGAGTTAAGAAGGTGGATCATAGGATGAAGAATAATCCGAGTTCATTTGCAAAGGAAGCGGAATCTGATCCTTCGGACTGATCATTTAAGTCTCATGGAGCGGGGTAGACATCTCGAAAAAGCGCTTCGTCGAATCTCACTAACTACCGATCTGCTCGGGACTGGGTGTGCGAGATGAAAGGATGCCCATACAGAGTATTTTGTCTTGCTCAACATGCGTTTGCCGCGAAAGCGCGGATTCTCTGTCTACTCATCAATATTAGCTTCGAGAATATGTAAGTGAATGACAAAAAACCGGAGGCATATTTCCCTCCGGTTTTGCTCACGCAAGTGATTCTAGTTAGAGACTGTCTGTGGAACGTTTTCTGCTAGCTCAATGAGGTCTACTTCGAAGAGCCGGTCTCCAATGTACTTTATGCCCTTTATTCCAAGTTCTTCCGCCAAAGTGGCCGCTTCATCACTGGATGTGAATGTGATTCTTCCTGCTGTCTCAAATGGAACTATAGACCAGTTGAAGGAAGGTGAGGGGGTAATAGTACCCTTCTCGATTATGTAGTCAATTATCACGCTTCGATTCTCGACTGTTGAAGAGAGGACGATGTCGGCATCGACTAGATGATAGCCGCCGCCACCTGCGCGGTAGTTATTGGTCACGACGAGGAACTCCATATCATCTTCGATTTCTTCGCCTTCATAAGTAAGCTCGACAATCCTCTGGCCGACAGGGTTTCGAACATCGATCTGATAATTGATTCCTTCGATAATGTCGAAGTTATAGGATGAGAAACGTGCCAGAAGGTTCTGGTCCTCAGTACTGCTTGGATCGATCTGGTTGAAGTTTTCGGCACACTTTTCCAGCCAACCCTTGAGTTCGATGCCGTTCACTCTCACGACGTGTAGAGTGTTCGAGTAGATGTAGATGTCGGCCGCATTCATTATCCTTATGTCGCCAGCTTCCACATTGGTGCTCGTTCTGAAGGGCGCTGCGGCCGAAAGCAAAGGCATTCCTTCAAATTCCGTGCCTTTGAAGTAGTCTCTCGCGTACCACAGCTGGGCTTCGTTGACAAGCTGAGTTACTTCGTTATCGATTACTCTGCTGAAGTATCCCGTGATCGGCACTGTTGTAATTCCTACAGGAGCCATAACATAATCAATAGTTGCCTCATGCTGTTCCTTCACAGCCTCAACTATTTCGGAAGCGGCTTCTATCGTTTCATCCACGTACCAAAGCTGCGGGAACGAGGAGAAGACTTCCCATTTTCCGTCTCTGTTGAGAAGCTGGAAATGGATTAGACCAAGGGAGTTTCCCCAGCTGCCAGCCATGGTAACGGGGACTCCATCGATTTTTTCGGCCGCTCTCCCGTGGCTGTGACCCATGATAATTGCATCTATTCCTTCGACGTTTTCGAGTATAGCTTCAGCGTCTGAGGTTCCCTGATGGAGAGCAACGATTACAAGATCAACGCCTTCTTCTCTTAGCTCAGGAATATACTTGGCGGCGGCGTCTGCAATCGGTTCAACATAGACTCTTCCTTCCAGAAGAACCCTATCCCACATCATTATCTCGGGCGGCAAGAAACCGATGACTCCAATCTTTATCGGTATGCCATCGACTTCTCTGTCAAGCACTACGTAAGGATCGTATCTTAATTCTTCAGTATCGGCGTTATAAAGGTTTGCCGAAAGCATTGGATAATCAGCGGCTGCCATCGCGAGGTCGAGATACTCAAGACCGAAATTGAACTCGTGATTTCCTATTGCTCCTGCATCATATCCCATGATATTCATTGCTCTAATTATCGAGGGGATTTCTCCCATACTTAGGGGTTCGACTCTCGCTTCACGTTCTGCGAGAACGCTTCCTTGAATAGTATCGCCAGTGTCGATCAACAGGGTGTTGCTATAGATCTCTCTTGCCCATTTGATAAGAGTGTAAGTCTTTGCTGCTCCGTAATCCTCGACTTCCTGAACGGTCAGGTAGTCGAAAGGCATAACGTAACCGTGAAGATCGTTTGTCCCAAGAACAACAAGCTCATGAGCCGTGACTTTAGCAAAAACCGTTACAGGGAGTAACAAAGCGAGAATCAGGACGATGACAACTGCAGGAATTCTTCCCTTCCAGTTCAATAGATCCACCTCCAATTAGGTTGGCCAGCACTGTTGTCTGCCGGACGAATGATTGCCCCCTGACCGTGAGAATGCTTTACCGAAGATAATATAGGATTCCAAAGAATGTTTCGAAACAGTACTATTTTACTACAACCTTGTGGCTTCAACTAGAAAGAAAAAAGCACATCTCAGTAAATGGAAGTAGGCAATCAAATTAGGGAAACGGAAAAACCTGGTCTGGGGTCGTGGGGTCTAGGGTCTGGCAAGAGCAGAAGTGATGCTGCATTTGGCAGGAGGCGATTAGAAAGCCAGTCAGGCTCCGCCTGGCCAGTCTCTGCCTCCGGCAGAGGCCAGTCACCTTCGGTGGCCAGTTCCGCTTCGCGGGCAAAGAACCACCTTTAGGAACGGGTTATGTAAATCGGGTTAGGAGGAGCGGGTTATTGAAGCGGGTCATCAGAACCGAGTTTTGAAGAGCGAAGTCCTGTGCAGAACCATTCACAGGATGACAGTCTCTTCTGCTGACGAAGAAAAACCGCTGCGTGCTAAGAATCAAGGACCCCCTGATCTTTGTTAACAGAGACATCATCTCTATTCTCCTCTTTGGTCATCCCGATATGAAACTGATCGGGATCTCGCATCTAGAAACCGCTTTAAGCTGTGGAGATCAGTTGCAAATTGTCAGTTATGAAAGCCATGAACCAGAAGAGAGTTTCCGATGAGAGCTGTTTTTTCATGACTGGTTGGAGTCCAAACGCTCTTGAATCATCACCTTGCCCAAGAACGAAGAACAGATCTTCGCTCTGGAACGAATAACAGGTTTTTTATTCGGAGAACGGAGAACCTCTCAACGGTCAACCAGTCCTATGCTCTTTCCAATCGGTGAGTAGCCCAGGGGGAT
>NZ_DJHG01000050.1:0-13853 GCF_002432955.1 Mesotoga sp. UBA5825
CTACGATCTTCCCTGGGAGATACGTTCAGGGAGCCGATGCGCTGAATTCTCTGGGAAAGGAACTGAAAAGATTCGGTGAAAACGCCTTTATTATAACCGATCCGTTCGTGTACGAGAACATAATTCCTTCTATCAAGGATTCATTGCTTGAAGAAGTCTCTGCCGAGATTATTGAATTCAGCGAAGAGTGTTCCGACGAAGAGATCGATCGGCTTTCCGACAAAGCCACAAGCAAGGCCGACGTGCTTGTCGGAATTGGAGGAGGAAAGACACTGGACACAGCCAAGGCTGTTGCTCACAACCTTAAGATTCCCGTGGCCGTTGTTCCAACCATTGCTTCAACAGATGCGCCTTGCAGCGCGCTATCTGTAATATATACACCTGAAGGAGAGTTCAAGAGATATCTCTTCCTCCCGAAAAACCCCGATCTTGTTCTGGTAGATTCCAAGGTTATCGCTTCCGCACCCGCAAGGTTTCTTGTTTCTGGAATGGGCGATGCTCTTGCAACCTGGTTTGAAGCAAGATCTTGCGAGATCGGAAACGCCAAGAACATGACGGGTAATCCTGGTTCGATGACGGCTTACTCCCTTGCAAGACTTTGCTACGAAACTCTATTGAAGTATGGAGAGCAGGCAAAGAACGCCTGCCAGGCACAGGTGGTAACTTCGGCTCTCGAGAAAGTCATCGAGGCCAATACTCTGCTGAGCGGCCTTGGATTCGAAAGTGGAGGACTTGCCGCGGCTCACGCGATTCACAATGGACTCACCATCTTGCAAGAGACTCACGAGTTCTTCCACGGAGAAAAAGTAGCCTTCGGAACGCTTGCGTCGCTGTTCCTTACTGAAAAGGATCCCGCTGTAATCGATGAAGTGTTCTACTTCTGTGAAACAGTCGGACTTCCAACAACGCTTGAAGGTATCGGGCTGGGGAACGCTACATACGAACAGCTGATGAAAGTCGCGGAGACTTCCTCCGCAGAAGGCGAGACGATTCATAACGAACTGGTTGAGGTAAGGCCCGAAACAGTATTCTCTGCTCTCAAGGCAGCGGACGCGTATGGGAAGTACCGCTTGCAGGAATAGAGACAAGTTTACATCTCATTAAGCCAAAGTCGCCGGGCCGATAAATCAGCCCGGCTTTAACTATGAAATAGTAGAATTGACGTTGGAAATTGCTGTGGTGGAGAGGCGAAAATGGAGAACAGAATGCGGAGATATGAGAGTGAAGAGGATTACTGGAAGCTGAGAGAGTTCCTGAGGAAGGTTTTTACGAACAATGGACTGCGCGAGTACTCCTGGCATGTTGCTAGACTCTACTACTGGCGTTGGCATGTGATGAAAAACTGTTTGAAAGTCTATTCACTGAATGGGCATAATATATTCTGGGAAGACGGCAACAAGAAGATTGTAGCGGCCGTCAACTGCGAGGGGTTCGGCGAGGTCCATTCTCAGGTACATCCGTTTTTGACTGCGAAGAGCTGGAAGAAGAGATGCTTGAAGTCTCGGAGAAGCACCTTTTTAGCGAGAATGACGGAGTCAAGAGGCTCTGGGTGTTCGCCAATTCTCAGGACAGAAGAAGGATAGAGATTTTGAAGAGAAGAGGTTATTCGCGAGGAGATTGGCCAGAACATCAGCATCGACGAGACTTGAAAGGTCAAATTGCAGAGGTCTCGATCTCAAAAGGTTTCGAAATCCGTTCTCTTGGAAATGCAGAAGAACTACCTTCCAGAAGCTGGGCCTCCTGGAGGGCCTTTCATCCTGACGAGCCGGACGAAGATTACGAGGGCTGGGAATGGTATCTCAATATCCAGAAGCAACCCCTGTACAGGAGAGATCTAGATATTGTCGCAGTTGCTCCCGGCGGCGAGATAGCCGGCTTCTGCACGATATGGTATGATGACGTCACCAGAACCGGATATTATGAGCCGGTTGGGGTTGTGCCTGAGTACCACAAGAGAGGTCTGGGAAAGGCAATGTTAACAGAAGGACTCCGCAGGTTAAAGAGAATGGGTGCGGTGAGAGAATTTGTTGGGGGATATTCAGAGGCTGCAAATGCACTTTATGACTCGGCAGTCTCGACGATCTGTGACTTAAACGTACCCTGGTTGAAAGTGTTATAAGACTTCTCCACTGCAATACTCTGTATTTCCTGCCAATATTCTAGAGGACTTTGGAACAGGTAATGTACTTCTTTGCCTACAGTCAGGTCTGGTTGTATAATAATAATCCAAAACGGTTGCTGCATTAACTCACATAGTAGAAAGCAACCAGTATAGTGAAGGAGGAGTGGTTAGATGCCTGATAGAAGAAAGGTTCTGTCACTGGTTCTGCTGATTCTGGTAGCTTTTTCGAGTGCGTTGTTTTCCGCTGCTGGCAAGACTGTCCATACCCTTGTCATAATGGGTACAACAGACATGCATCAATACATTATGCCCTACGACTACATGGGGGACAAGCCAAATGAAAGTATAGGTCTTGCAAAGGTTTTCACGCTCATCGAAAAAGTGAGAGACGAAAACGCAAACACTCTGCTCTTCGACACAGGCGACTTCATTCAGGGAAGCCTTGTCGGAGATTACGAGGCCGATGTGAATCCTCTTAAGGGATTCGACTTCCAGACCATCGTCCGTGCCTACAACTACATAGGTTACGATGCAGTCTCCGTCGGAAATCACGATGTTACTGACTTTGGCCTGGAATTCTTTGAACGCGCGAAAAGCAATTCGATTTTTCCCTGGGTATCAGCAAACATAAGGCTTGCAGATGATCCCAAGGGATTCTTGACCGACCCATACGTAATTCTCGAGAGAGAAGTCGATGGAATCCCGATCAAGATCGGTGTGATCGGCTTCACGCCACCTCAGATTATGAGCTGGGGAAGACGTCATCTTGAAGGCAACGTCTTCACACAGGGTATTGTCGAACAAGCAGAAAAGTACATTCCTATCCTCAGAGACCAGGCAGACCTCGTAATTGCAGTTGCCCACACGGGAATCTCCACAGATGAAATAACCAGTTATGACGCTCAGGAGAACGCCGCCTATTATCTCGCTCAGATCGAAGGTATTGACGCAATGATTCTTGGTCACCAACATTCTCATTTCCCTGGGGATTTCGCAGACATCGAGAGCATCGATAACGACAAGGGCCTAATCTTCGGTGTTCCTACTGTACTTCCGGGCTCTTGGGGTTCACACTTAGGTGTAATAAGTCTCGACCTCGCCTATGACTGGAATACGGGAGAGTGGGAAGTGTTAGATGGTTCGGCAGCTCTTGTTCCCGTTGACGCCGATGTCGAAACTCATCCGCTTCTGGCTGAACTCGTTTGGCCGAAGCACGAAGCGACGATTGAGTATGTAAGAACTCCCATCGGCTGGACCGATACTGAGATAACGTCTTACTTCTCAAGAATAATGGACAATCCTGTCACTCAGATCATAAACGAAGCTCAAATATGGTGGGCGGAGCGTGAATTTGCCGGTTCCGAATACGAGTGGCTCCCAATTCTCAGCGCTGCTGCTCCATTCATTGCCGGCAGACAGGGCCCGACATATTTCACACACGTTCAAGGAGACATCTCGATCGGCTCAATTACTGACATCTACATTTACCCGAATACTATATATGTGGCAAAACTTAACGGCAAACAGATAAAAGACTGGCTTGAGGCGGCCGCAAGTAACTTCAATCAGATCGACCCGTCGTCTGCAGAGCCGCAACATATAGTCAACTACGATTTCAGGGAATACAACTTCGATGTGATTGAAGGAATAGAATACGTTTACGACATTACTAAACCCGTGGGTCAACGGTTGGTCTCTGCCGTTTTCGAAGGCAATCCGCTTAATGCGTCAATGGAGTTCCTGGTGGTGACAAACAACTACCGAGGGAGTGGAGGAGGAAATTTCCCACATGTAGCCGATAACGTTATACTTGCCACAACGGAGATAAACCGGGAGGCAATAATAAAGTACATACAATATATTGGCGAAGTAGATCCCGCCCCCACGAACAACTGGAAGATTCTTCCCATCGAGACCGCCGGACCTCTTCTCTATCGATCTTCTCCAGAAGGTCAGGGATACGTTGAGAGGAATGCAATTCGCGGAATAGATTTCTTAGAGGTTGATGAGGCAGGATGGGGAGTCTACAAAGTAGACCTGTTTGAACTCGCTGAATACCTTGAAGAGACAGCTCTGCAGGAAGTCAATTAGCTTGCTTTCTGAATAAAGGGCCCCGCGAAAGGGGCCCTTCTTATTTGTCTTTCTGCTGCGTTTGGTTCGGAATCATTTTCAGTCAGCCGGCTTTCAATTTCTACTAGAGAGAGATGCTTTCCAGCTCCGAAAGAAAGTAGTTCTTGTCCTGCTCTTCCTCGATTAAATCGGCTGTTTCTCTTGCCAGTTTTATGTACTCATCCATAAGGTCACGTTTTCCTGCAATCATGTAGGCTCTCGCAACGGCTTCATAGCCAAAGGCAAGATCGAAACCACTTATGGCATTGTCGGTGCAATATTTCAGCGAAAGCTCACCATGATACAAAGCTGACTCTGCCATGTTAAGCAAAGAATAAACCCTGGACACTTGCCACTCGCCCCTCGCAAATTCAATCGGGGTACCCACCACACCCCAGTGAAAGCGTGATGCGTGAGCGGTGTGTATCATAAGAAGGTCATCTTCTGCAGTTCTGTCTTTCTTGTCTATAAGGTCCCATGTAAGGTTGAAGTTCTCTATCGCCTGCTTTTTGTGCCATTCGTGCTCCGTAAGCTTTTCAGAATCCATAGATAACCATCCTTTCCGAGGTTATTATTCCTTCCTCCCGCGTGTCAATTCTATCACTGGCAAAAAGGTGGGCAATGAGCTGGATCGACTCAAGAAGAATGCAAAGTGGTCAAGAACTAATTTTGCAATGATAATCTTTCAGCAAATTGAAAGCCCTTATCGTTCAGTCAATAAACAGTGAGGGTTTCTTAATATACTTGAATATTTCAACACCCAGAAACCATCAATCCTGGAAGGAACTTCAATCTTTGATTCTTAAAGAAGACTCATGAGGACTCTCATTCTATCCGAAGCTATCAAAGAGATTTAAAGACTGATTATGTGAGACTATGTTTCGAGCGTTACATCAAGATCCACCCATTGAGAATAAGAGATCAAGAGCATCGATAATTCTTTCAGCTTTGTCGACCACTATCAGCTGAACGCCGGTTTCCTCCGAGAGCGCGGAGAAATACTCACTCGGTCCTTCCGGTGATACCAGAATTATGTAGTCGGCTTTCGGCATAAGCAAGTCGAAGGACTGCCTCGGATCGTTGTCTGGTGAAGTGAAGCCACCTTCAATATGAATGGCTACAACAGGAACTCCTCGCGCTTTCGCTATCGATACGAGCTCCTCTATTCTGGAGATCTCCTGACCGACATCGATTTCCTCAACGCCGCATACGGTATATAGATCCCCCTCGACCATGGCACCAGGGGCAATAAAAAGTGTTCCGGGCGCGTTCTTCGAGTCGAGCCTCTCGGTGAAGTCTTCGGGTTTCAACTGAAGGATGTTCTCGTAATCAATTCCGTGCATTTCACAGACTAGNNGCGAGAACGTCTGATGCAGCACCGTCGCCTATCGCCGTTGCAATAATCGGGGCTCTTGCTAGAGGTTCCAGATTTCCTGCAAAAAGCGGTGATATAAGAAACGCAACTAGTAAGGCTGTAAATAGCACCGATATTTTTGGTTTCATAGATTTCCCTCCATAACATTTAAGAGCTGTGACCAGATCGATCTTAAGAACTGTTCCTTCCGATATCTAAAACAAAGTTCTTAATATGACCAATTTTATCAAATTTAATCATTTTTTGAACGAGAACACAACTCCTATCTAGGTCTATATACTGTTCGTCTTCGCCAAAGATTCTCTGCCCATTCACTCTAGAGAGTTTGTTAATCTTCTCTAGGAAAAATGAGAATTTGTATAATGGAACAACTTTTATCGGATTTATCTAACGATGTTGGGAGGTCTATATGATATAAGAGTTTGATAGTATTGTTAGGATTTGCCTTATTTGCGACGGCACCAGTTTTCGCTCTTGAGAAGAGTTCGGATTACTACACCACACAGAACGAAACAAAGTCAAAATGGAACTTACAGTTACATTCGATGAGGCCAGAGACACAATCCGGATATACTACCCTCAGATAAATACAGGTGAGAAACTCTACGGATATATTGAAGAAATAGACATTCAAAGAAAGTTCGTGGACTGCGTAGAGATGTTCTTTACAGGCTTTGAAAGCAATCTCTTATACAGAGATCTCGATCTGGTGGAGCAGAATCTATAAGGATTTCTACTTCGGTAACCTTGATCCACTGAGACTTGTAGTTCAGAATTCAGTTCACATGATGCCAGAAGAAAGTCCGAAGGATGTTCAGCCTCTGGAGAAGGTAATGCAGTTCCTGTTTGTGGAGAGCGAATTCGAAAACGAAAACCTTGAAGTCGCGATCTGATAACCGACATTTTCACAATCAGGGCTCTCCCGATGAGATAAGAATCCAACACCTTGGAATGGCATTCCCATATTATTGGCTGAGGCTAGATAAAAGTCTAATACTCGTTGGACATCAGAAAAGAGGTGGAGATTGTGAAAAAGGGCATCTTTCTCGCAGTTATCGGGGCGGCAATGATTATTGCTGGTTTGTTCCTGCCGATAGTACGTTTCCCCGGAGGAAGCGAAGCGACCTTTTTCAACGGCGGAGATCTGTATGGAGCACTAACACTAGCAATTGCTATCTTTGCAGGTATAATGGGAATCGTGAAAGTGAGATCGATGGTCTTTCTTTCCGGGCTTGCTTCGATTGGGGTTGTAGTAGCGAGGTTGATTACCGTGATTAAGGACCTGCCCGACGAGAACTCCTTGAGAACTCAGTTTAAAGAGCTTATCCAGAGCAATGTTCCCGGTAGTTCTGGAGAGGAAATAGCGAATATAATCGGCGGACCGCAAGTTCACTGGCTTGGGTGGACAATCCTGCTTGCAGGAGGAGTTGTGGTTCTTTTCGCGCCTTCATTTCGTCAAAAAGATGAAGGGCTTATCCCCCGCTTTGGTCATGATTTTCAAGCGCTAACAATGCGACGCTCATGACATAATCGAAATGCTTATGCGAACTGAGTAACATCATGGCTCTAGAGTCAACTGGCGGTTGACAGCAACGCAAGATTGTTTAAGCGTTCTAGATTTGTTCTAATGGAATACTGGATCATTTCAATTTTGAAATGACTACTGGAGGTATTCGATGATTCGAACAGACAAGTACCCAAACTGTGGCTCGCTGGACATAGGAAAGGGTTACTGGTCAGGTTATGCAGCGCTAATGCCTTTCGGAAAGCCTCTTTCGATGGGCTCTAAGGTAATCGTGCGCGTCTGCAGAGAATGTGGACATATCTTCGATCTCCATGCAGAAAAACCCGAGAAGTTCTGATTTTTCCTTTGGGAACTCCATATAAGCTTCAGATCAAATACCTATTCACAATCCTTAATAAGCTTCCCGGAGATAACCAGATATCTTTGACCAAACCCCTTTAGCTCTTTCAAACTGTTCGTAGTGTTTCTCAACGGACTTATGGTACTTATTCAGCTCTCTGGAAATGTTGTAGAATGAATCGGTACCAAAGTACGATGAAATGCAAGGTAATGTTTCCCTAAGGTCGATTTTCATCTCTTCGATTTTCTCTGAATAGTTATCGCGATTAGTTATGTAGAGAAGCAGAGGCTTGTATCTTATCCGGACAATACAGGACCTGTAGAAACGCCTTACTATCCCTCTCGAGTCGGCTCTTATTGGTCTGAGACTGTGGGGAGAACACCCATCAAAACATGGTTGTATGTCGAGAAAGCGTTGTGAAAGGCGTAACGTGGAACTTTCAGCACCTTCCTGTCACTCAGGCAGGTACTCAAGAAAGTATCTTCGCCTCGTGCTCCAGGGGGATTATAGAAGGGAAATAGTCTGCTCGGGTCCTTAAGATTCAAACAGAGGTTCGATCCTGAGATAAACTTCGCATGATTTACCTCTTCAACTTCAAAGACTTCACCACTGTTCAGTATGTCCGGATCGGCGCACGAGACTCCTCCAGGTACTATAAGTCTTCTAAGGGTCTCCCACTTAACTATGTCATTACTTATCGCCTCAATAAACAGTCTGAACGTATCTTCCGGTAGCGCTGGCGAAAACTCTATGAATGGGATCGGCGAAATGTAACCACAGTGATAACCGTAGGTGATGTCGGCCCGGTCAATTTAATTCAAATCCGTTTTCAAAACATGCTGGCCTATCCACGAAACGGAACCCATGTTGTTCATAACGGCAACTGGATACTCATCATCATCAAGATAGAGAAGGCAATCTATGTGATTCTTCAGAGCAGTGTAAAGAACGATGTTTCTCTGGGAAGCGTATCCTTTTCCAAAAACCAAAGAAGCTTATTCCGAATCGACAATCCCGCGCTTAATGAGCTCCCTCTTTTCTTCCTCAACTTCCTTCTGACCCATGAAGTGTTTGGAGAACAGTAATTCGTTCACACTGGAACTGATCCTGGTGTAATTTGCCTTCTTTGTATTCTTGTAGTCCAGATCATACGCAACAAATAGATTCAGGGTTAGTTCTTTTCTGTCAACCAGTTCAGATTCTTTCCAGTTGTAGACGTAGCTGCGCAAAACCCTCTGAAAGTGTTTTCTCCCAGTTGCAAAATCGATTCCGACCTTCATTCTTTCGTCATTCAAATAGCTTTCTCCTCCAAGAGTTCACAATTGTCTCTTAGAACACAAGAGCAATTAAGATCCAAACGATTCTAGGATGAGTAGCATTCTCGAAAAGAGGATAACGCAGTCATTAAGTCGGAAAATCAGGCATGTGAAATTAGACCAAAACTCAACTTAACGAGATCCCTTGAGGCATTCAATCTTGTTATTGACGTAACCTGCTCATTCAACTAACCAAACCCATAATTACTCTGCTGCTTCCCTGCAGTTGCGATGGCTACCTCCTGTGACACCCGGGAGAGCAGTACTTGCATCCACACACATTGGGATAGATATCACTTGCCTTCCTTACTGCATCCTGACAGTTGTCAAAATAGCCAAGGTAAGTCCTCGACTTTATCCTCACCATCTCAACGCAGTCCCTTGTGTGAACCTCGTAGTCCCCAGAGTGCATAGCGCTGTCACCAACATAGTAGTGTTTATAAGACATATTTCATTCCTCCTTATTCGAGTTACGGAAAGAGCCAGAAGAAAGAGTGGAAGGCTGTGATTACTAAATGAGAACCGTGCTTCAACGATCCGGCCTTGTGAGAAATTGTCCCGTGGCTTTCATATAAAGTTTAGCACAAATTCATGTTTATGTTATCACAATTCACTACTTCATCTCTGTTGGTCAATAAGTTCTCTTTAAGACTTAACGAATCAATGCCTAAGCTGAAGTTCAATTGCCAGGGTAAGTCAAGATACTGGTCCTTTTATGGCCGACTTGGAAAACTAACCGGGTATAGATACTATAAGCCCTTTGTCAAATTCAGGAAGAGACTCTTGTAATGTACAGGATCCGAGAATCCTATCTTCTCTGCTACCCCAATTGAGGCTGAGTTGCTCTCTCTGCAGTGCCATTCGGGCCTGAGCCCTTTATCAACGCAATCTCTTACGCAGAGCGCTGACGTAAGAGAGCCGAGACCGAGCCCCCGAAAATCCCCTGGGTCTCTAGCCCCAATTTCCACGCTCTCCAGAGTATATCGTGATACACCAAGCGACTATCTGGTTGTTCTTCACCACGCAGTATCCTATTCCTGAGCGCAGAAAGGAGCAAGTATCCGGCCAGAAGGCATTGAACCAGCCGGTCTGCCCTTTGAGCGATCTGTCCTCCAGCGCTGTTTTCACAGTCATGATCTCAAAACCGGTAGGTGGCCGTTTTCTCTCCCTCAGCTTCACGGAATTATAATATCTCCTAGGCATCTCATCTACTTTGTCTCCCAAGAGATTAGCGAGCTCGTATTTGCACTCTGAAGATTGATCAAAACTGATTATCAGACCTGGAGTACCCCATTTCTTGAAGCCGGGGATGATTTCCTTCTGTAGAAATTCGGACAGCTCAAGTAATTTGAGTAATCACCTGCTGCTTATAGAACATTTGTGAGAGGCCATATGACTGCCAGATTTGGATTTGTGAAATCATTCGAATATACGCGACCGATTGTATTTCCTTCTAAAACAGACCTTACAGCCAAATGGGATTCAAAAGAGTTAAAGCGGTCAGCCACAATCGAGTAGTTGGGTTTTTCGAGCAGGAACGATCCATCTCCCCGTTTTCGGAACACTTCTCTATTCGATTATGCAACAACCTTTGAGACGGATTTGTTACCACGAGATTGCAACCAGTGAGGTGGGATAATTGAGAGGCGTAAGAAGTGTCGCTTGCCACCGTCTATGCCGTAACTGAAAAGCCCGTTTCCAAAGTTTGCAGTAAAGTATATGGTTTTTCCTACCAGTACAAGTCCTGTTAAGTTGGACGGCAACTCTTCGGCAAAGGCAATATAGTACTCATTTTCTCCCTGATCAAAGTATATGGAGCTGAGCTTTCCGTATTCAGATCTGGCAATTGGCAGAATTTCGCCCGTTTCCATTAGGTATTTAAGAACCGTATCCTGTCCGTTTGTCGAGAGAACAAACGTTCTTTCGTCGAGGAAAATACCGTACGTATTCTGAAGCAGGTTATCCGTATCGTAAAGCAAACCAAACTCGCCTGCAGATTTTCTTTTCATATCATAGAAAGTCATGGTATCTCTCTCGTTGTCAATCTTTTTCATCCAAATCCAACTGCATGTATTCGTGTAGAAGAAAAACGATTGACTACCTTTCCATCAACAAGTGAATATTCATTGTAATAGTCATAGAGGTTGTTGTTCCATATGGAAAGCGCTGTGTTCTGTGTAGTAGAGAAGAGCTCCGTAGCTTCTGGTGTTATTCTTATAATCCCGATCTTCGTTCCAGCATAGAATACTATGTCTTTTTCCTCGTGGATCAGGCACCTAGAAAACTTCTGGGTATCAGAAACACAAAGATTACCGCCAATCATATTCTGGCTTTCGTTTCCCCACCTCCATTTGGGTAAAATCATTACATATGACGAACAGAGTTTTCATAGCTAATCGATTCCGTGCAAACAATTATAGGATTTACTGTCTCGTTTATTTGCCTCAGTCAGACAGAGCTGTCAACTTCTAACCGAATAATCAAGCATGACTATTGAAGAGGTTTTTTTGAGCTTTTGAGAGAGCCTTTCTGACTCTTCTGGCTTTTCAACATTATAATGAAGACACAAATAACCTCTTCTATTTGCCACCAAGGAGGTGCCAAGATGAACATCAAGAGGCTTCTGCAGTGCCCCGGGTGTGGTTCTTCTATCATAAGTAATGAAGATGCTTTTGAATGCACCTCCTGTTATCGGAGATTTCGAAAACGAATGGAAGTATTGGATTTCCTTCTGTCGGGTGAGGATCAATGGGTGTTGGTCGGAAAGGGTTTTATGAACGGTCAGGAGGAGCTTGAAAGGCGTTTCTTTGAGCCTTCTGAGGATGAGCTTTCTCCGGCTGACAGATTGATAAAGGCTACCGCTCTCTGGTATCGAGGAGAATTTGACGACTTCCAGAGACTTCTCCGACCGTCGAGAGAGGTCCTTTACACAGAAGAATACAACCAAGCGATGACCGAGAGCCTCAATCGTACCGTTTAACTGATCAAGAATGAACAGGGCTTGGTCCTCGATCTGGCAACCGGAATGGGCGGACTGCTTGAAGAACTACTGTCTTCTACCGAAAAAGAATACTTGGCTGTCGATATTAGTCCTTCGAGCAGCTTCGGGCTTCTCCAGTACTTGCGTTACAGAGGCTGGGGAGAGAGAGTTGTTCAAATCATTGCTTATGCAGCAAATCTCCCGCTCAAAGATGACTCAATAGATGTCATCGTAAGTGCCGTAGGGTTTCAAAACATGCAAGATTCCAAGAAAGTCTTCAAAGAGGTAAGAAGTGTCTCGAAAAAGCTGATAGCGCTTTGCATCTTCTTTGAAGACGGTGATCCAAACCTCGCTCATGTGAGTGACAGAGGCCTTCACGTCTCGAAAGAATTCGTAAGGGGCCTTGAAGAGGCTGGCTGGAACTCGAGGGTTGAAAACTCCGTTCGGGCAAGAGCCGAACCGACACCGCAGTCGGGAATTCTTGGCATAAGACCGGATATGCTTCCGATAACTTCTACAACAATTGAATTTACCACTGTCATTGCGAAGTAATCCACTCTTGCTCGATAAGTCGACTGTTAAAAGCATTAGGTGACCATAGTATCGAATCTTGGCTTCTCTTAGGCGAGTTCTGGTCGCTCGAAATCGGCTGTTGCAAACGAATTGTTGAAGACTCTTCCGCGGGTCTCCCTACTATCTCCTGCCTTCTTCTCTGTCGCTTTTCGAACCTTTACTGCTGTACAATCTAATAAGCAGGAGGTGGGTCGAATGACCAGAAAAATCACAAGCATACTATTCGTTGCGTTTTTTGCGTTTTCCTTGGTTTTTGCTAATAGCGTCTGGCTAGCTATCTTTCCCGAATACTCGGATAGTCCCCTTGAATGGATGGCTCCCGGACTTAGGCTCAGCTACAGGGTAAGCACTGCCGTGATGAAACCCGGGGGAGGGTTGTCGGATACCGGCGGTTCCGGCGTAGGCCTCTATCAGATGGATGTTGTGGCATTGGAAGAAGGATCCTTAGCGCTCTTACAAACTTATTTTATGGAGATGAGGGGCGGCTATTATCCCAGTCTTTCATTTGGAACTATAGAGAAACCGGGTGTTTCCGACTTGTGGTTAAATCCAGCGGTTTTCAACGACTTGTCGAAATTCAACAGCGATAATACGACTGCTGCGGAGATGCCTATTCAATACGGCGGGCAGACGGTGCAGGCCGTCAGGATTGAATCGAGAGGAATAAATGCTAAACACGTCTATACTTATGACCGAGCCTCAGGTATTCTTCTTTATCTTCTGACTCAAGCTCAATCGGGGACAGATATACATCAAAACATAATGGAGTTTCTTTCTGCTAGATATGTTGAGCTCCCCTGGTTCAACTCTCAAAGGCCCTCCTGGAAATTGACGACCACGTCATATTCAGGAACTTACACGATCAACATACCCGGCTCATATACCACTCCCGCACAGACTCAGGTTACGATAACTCCGGTAACATCCTCGCTTTCCTGGGATTACGTAAAAATGACAATCATGCAGTACGGAACCCTTCCGGGGGAATTTCATACCGTAACCGGTGTGGCTCAGTTGAACGGTCCGATATGGCTTTCTGCTCAAGCCCTTAATTCGCTCACAAAGGTACAGGACATCGATCGAGATCCCATCACGAATGTTGTAACCAGTGTGAGCTACATTGGCAAGCTTCAAGATGGAACTGAAGTTATNNATGCTTCAACAGACAAACGGAACGTACGCCAATCAAAACGTTTACGATCGAAAAACCGGTCGTCTTCTTTATACAAAGCAGATGAGCCCAAACAGTCTTGACTATAATGTGACCGAACTCTCAATTGCAGGCTATTGAAACCCAACAAGTTTGAGACTTAGATAGCCGAAAATGAGGCTTAGGAAAAGTGTTATGGAACTCGAAATCGTGAATACTGCGGGGTATCTGAGGTTTCTGCCCCAATCTTTCACGTAGATTCTATAAGCAATCAGATTAGCCAGAGAGGCTATGATAGTGCCGCTACCTCCAATGTTCACGCCCAGAAGAAGTCCTTTGTTGCTCTCGGTAAACGAGGAAAAG
>NZ_DJHG01000039.1:0-5614 GCF_002432955.1 Mesotoga sp. UBA5825
GGAAGTGGGGAAGAAAGAACCCCACGAGCTTGGAATCTACGATATGTCCGGGAACGTATGGGAGTGGTGCTCTGACTGGTATGGAGGATACTGCAGCTCGCAATAGTGGTTCCTATCGGGTGAATCGTGGCGGTGGCTGTTACAACAATGCGGCGGTCGTACGGGTAGCGTATCGCGGCCACAGCTCGCCCACTTACGCGGGCAGCTACCTCGGGTTCCGTATTTGCAGGACGGTGTTCTGATTTACACTCTGGCCTTTTTACATTTTTACCCTTTGCTGCGGCTGCGAGCGTCGGGCACGGAGTAGCCCGCAAGCGCGACAAGACGCAGGAGATATTGGAGACTCTATGGATAATTAAGGTTTAATTCGATACTCCTTGAAGGTGTTTTTCGACTTAGCGTTCTTCATGATCGTCGTCACGACCGTAGCTTATGAATACTATTAATTGTCTTTCTGGCAACGTGAGCCCTCCCGGTTCTTTCTCCTGAATGGATATTATTATTATTCTCTTTAGCTCTTGTGGCAGTCTACCACGATTTTCTTATTCAGTTCCGCTATTGCCTGGCCAGCACTGGCAAAAAGCGAGTCTATCTCCTTGATATTCGGTTCCAACTCATCCCATGATTTTATGCTGTTGTTTATCATTAAGATGTTCATGACCTCCTTGTTCGATTTTCCATCTTCTTTGAACCACTTTTGGCCATAAACGAATCCGTTAAGTTCTCTATATGCCATCCATCTTCTGTGTTCCATAATGTGCATTGTCCTCTTTTGATCTTCTGTGACTGTATTCTGATTGAATGTTGGGCAATCAGTTGCAGTATCGGTTATCTTCGCGCCCAGAAACCTCAGTTTGATCGGCAAGTGTCTTGCAGCGTAACGGTTGGAGTCTTTTTCGGAATCTTCCAGTTCGTTCCAGACCTTGTCGAGTGTCTTATCTTTTCCCTTGTTGTACTCCCAGTGAAAGTACATGGCTATCTTTTCTATTTCTTCGTTAGTTGAGAACAGGTTATCCGTGTTGAGCACTTCTCCTGGATTTGAGATGTTTATATTCACGGTCTCCAGCTTTTCTCTGGTTTCTGGAACTATGTCTAAAAACCTCGAAAGTATAGGTATTACGGCTACTATTGCTGGTACTGTTGAAACTTTTCTGCCATGGCCCTCTACATCGCTGTCTGCTTTTACCTCAAAAATCTGCCTGAGCTTTCTGGCAACGAACGAACTCTCTCCCTCGTTTTCTGTCGTTACGAAGCACGAGGAAACTGTTGAGAAGATTTCCCAGTCGATTTCACTCCTGATAAGGTCAAGAAACTCCACTTCTACTATTTCCGCGACGTTCCCCAGTAACGGGTAGTTCTCGTAGATCGACCTCATCCTTCTCTTCACATCTCTATCAGATACAACGATTCTCGGTTTTACGTGATTCGCAAAATGGTATAACAGAGCCGCTTCCGTCATGATCTTCGCGCCCTGATCGATCAGACCGACTACAAGGATTGTGGCGGGTACGGAATCACCTTCACGTATTCTTCTGTACCTGTCGGGAGAGAACTTGTCTATAAGATGCCGGGCGAGCATTCTCTTCGTGTTGAAAAATGATATGGACACATTTCTCTTTGCGTCNNTGCAGTTCACAATTTATGTTTTCAGTTTTTCTCGCTTCCAGTGCTACTCTTTTCTTCTCACATCCGTCAAGATAGGCCTCTATCTTCTCGACAGTTTCAATATTATTCGCATCATCACTGGTCATGACAAAGACACTTTTCGCCGACTCCAGGTGTATTTTCTGACAAAGTCTCGTCTTGTCTGAGAGACTCTCTGCTTCGTCAGCGAATATTACTGTTAGCCTCCTTGCAGGTTTTAAGGCTGGAAAGTCGCTCATTTCATGCGTGCTAGTGATGAGGACGATTCTGCTGCTGTTTCCGAGGAGGTTTTCAAGCAGATAATTTGTTTCAGCGTTCAGTCCCCAGATGACTATATGATTCTTAATCCCAAGTAACTTAAGGTCTCTGGTTGTCTTCCAGACCAGAGAGATAATCAACTTCAAGACAATTGCAACCGCTATTATCGGAGCGAAGAATCTCGCAATCTCAAGAATCCAGGGGATTGGATACACTGGAAAATTCGTGTTCAATGAGAACAACTGAATCGATTTGTACAATGCCGAAGAGACAGGGAGCGAAGGTTCGTACAATGCCCAGCCGATAGTTCCGATGATGTAGCATATAACAAAGAGAATTCCGATTAACTTCCAGTTACCCCACTTTACGAGACTCTCCATATGGATACCTCCTGTCTCTCGGTTTTCTTATACTCAGTATTCATGATGAAAAGAAGCTTCTCAATACATTGAGTTCGCGATGTTTCGCACCGCTCTGTAAAAGTGATCTTGTTATTGATTGTGCTTCCATTTCGAATTCTCTTTTCTGATCGTCGTTTTGGGTAATCCTCGCCATGTCTAGAAGTGCAAAGGCGAGACCTACACACCTGTCGACAACTCCAGGTTCTTTATCAACAAGAGTTCTTCTTATTTCCAGAACCCTTTTGTAATAACCTAAAGCCTTCTCAAGCTCACCGAGGTTCTCGTACAGACTTCCGACGTTGTTAAGGCTCACTCCCAAATCTCTCTGCCATTCAGTCCTATCGGGGTCTTTCTTAACTAGATTTTCTCGTATCTCAACGCATCTAGCGAAATACTCCAGAGCCTTGTCGTTTTCGCTTAGGTTTCTGCATATATTTCCTGCGTTACTGAGACCTACCGAGAGGTCATTCTGCCAGTCGATTCTGTCAGGGTCTTTCCGGATGAGTTCTTCCATTATTTCAATGAATCTAGTGTAGCGATCCAATCGCGCTCTCTCCCTCGCCAAGAAATTCGTACATCATTCCAGTGTTGTTCAAACTCACACCCAGATCTCTCCACCAGTCCATCCTGGATGGATCTTTCTTAGCCAGGGCGTCCAAAATTTCATTAGACCTAACATAGTATCCTAGAGCCCTCTCAGTTTCGCCGAAGTCTTCGTAGATCCTTCCGATGTTGTTCAAACTCACACCTAAATCTCTTTGCCAATCCAGTCTCCCGGGGTCATTTCTGACGAGTTGTTGCATTATCTCCGTGAATCTTGTGTAGTACCCTAGAGACTAGTGTGAAAATGGAGTCTGACCCTATTTAACACATGCCAGCTTCTACAAGATAGGTGAATCGATGGCCGGAGATCCGATCTATTGTTTGAAGATCGGCAATGGCTCCAGGGCGATATTGATGTACGGTTTTCCGCATCCAAATGAACCGATAGGAAGCATGATGCTCGACTATCTATCTCAGCAGCTGGTCGAAAACGAGGCCTTTAGAAATACATTCAAGGACGTGAGCTGGTACATAGTGAAGGTAGCTGACAACGACGGGGCGAAGTTGAACGAGGGCTGGTTCAAAGGACCTTACACGCCCTTGAACTACGCGCTGAACTTCTACAGACCGGCGAGTTTTCAGCAGGTAGAATGGACCTTCCCCATAAAGTATAAGACTCTCGACAACAACGATCCGATTCCCGAGACGAGAGCTCTGATGAACATAATCGAAGAGGTCAAGCCGATCTTCATATATAGCCTCCACAATGCCGGTTTTGGCGGAGTCTACAACTACATATCCGACGATGCTCCGATCCTTTATCCGATATTCGAGAAGGCCTACGAAGACCAGAATATCCCGGCAGCGCTTGGCGAGCCGGAGATGCCGTATGCAGTCAAGTACGCCGAAGCAGTTTTCAAGATGCCGACGATGAGAGACAGCTACGATTACTACGCAGCCAATACAGACAGGGATCCGGCAGAAATAATTGGGAAGGCGGGAACCTGCAGCTACGAGTACGGAAAGCAGTTCAACGAGAAGGTATTTGAGCTGGTATGTGAAGTTCCGTATTATTACAATCCCAAAATTGAAGATCTTTCCGAGACGGAATTTATCAGGAGGGATCTTGTGCTTGCCAATATCGAAGACACAAAGCAGGAGGACCAGAAGATAAGGGAAATCTATTTCCCGTTGAAGGACAGGCTCGTGGTCGATACTCCTCTGCGGACCGCTCTCGATGACTTCCTCGAATCCTCCGAAAGGCACCTCCCTGTACAGGAGAACTGGGCAAAGACCGCCAAGGAATTGGAAAAGAAGGCGACTGTGGCCGAAGCCTTCGACAACCAGCAGGTCTCCAAGACCTACAAGATGCTTTTGTGGGGAATGCTCAGAAGGATCATGCTTCTCAACTACGAGAAGACGAACGACGGTGAGTTCAAAGCTGCCGCAGAGAAAGCATATCGGCACATGAAGGACATGAGTGACAAACTGGAGAAGGAACTCGAGTACACGATTATCCCCATAAAGAAACTCGTCCAAATACAGCTGATGAGCGGACTATATGCCGCTCTTTATGCTCTCGATAGAAGCTAGTAGTATCAAGATATTCCTCTGCAGGGCTTAGAGAAAACGATGGAATACGGCTTCGGCATCCAGTTCATACGAGGCGAAAATAGGGACTGACTAGTTCCTCTCTTCTGTCCCATTTTTCGCCAATTTCGGCTAACCTTGACTTGCCGGAGTTGTAGATGCCTGACAATCGCTAGACACGAATAAGAGCACATCTAAGCGGAGGTTCAGAAGATGGACAATCTCAGAATGCACGGCGATCCTCCATACAGAGTTGTAGTCGCTCATGGAGGACCGGGAGCGGCCGGAGGAGTCGCGCCCCTCGCGAGAGAGCTGGGTAGGAAGCGGGGAGTTCTGGAGCCTTATCAGACAGAGAAGACGGTGTCCGGACAAATAGAGGAGTTAAGGGAGATTGTCGAGAATTATTCCATTTCCCCGGTTATTCTTCTGGGACATTCTTGGGGAGCATGGCTAGTCTTCTTGTTTGCGGCGGAGCATAGCGATCTCGTGGATAGGATAGTACTCATAAGCAGCGGTCCTTTCGAGCAGCATCACGCTTCCGGTATTTTGAATACTCGCCTGAACCGTCTTGACGCAAAAGAAAAGGCTAGAGCGGAAGAGCTCATGAGCCTCCTGAACAATGCAGAACTGAAAGATAGAGTACTGCTATCTGAGTTCAGAGAACTCCTGGCCAAGACAGACCACTTCGATCTTCTCGAAGATGCCAAAAGAGTCGAAGTCAATATCGATGCAGAGATATACAAGAGCGTATGGACAGAGGCCTCAGAGATGAGGCTCAGCGGAGAGCTTCTCGAGAATGGCAGGAAGGTTCGTTGTCGCGTTCTCGCAGTGCACGGCGATTACGACCCCCATCCGGCAGAGGGTGTCGAGATCCCGCTTTCAAGGGTACTTGAGAATTTCACGTTCAGACTTCTGGAAAGATGCGGTCACATGCCCTGGATGGAAAGACATGCCAGAGAAAAGTTCTACAGGATTGTAGAAGAAGAACTTGAGAAAAGATAATCTCTCTCGACATCCGAATATGCAGAGGCTGGAATTGACAAAAAACGCTGATTGGTTCAGCAAGATCTCGAAGAAAAGGAATCACGACACAAAACGAGCTTAGGGAGCGCAAGGTTCATGAACTGCTTGATGTAATCATTCTGAATCCAGGCGTAAACGGAATTCAACAAACCTCT
>NZ_DJHG01000087.1:0-3630 GCF_002432955.1 Mesotoga sp. UBA5825
GTCTTCCAGAAAGGAAGCTTCTCTGGCACTATCGAAGCCGCCACGAATCATTGATAGCCTTCTCAAACTATCACTTTTACATGAATAGACTCAGCACTTTCCCCAGCAGCAGTTTTAACGGGCTTGATTCCGGAATATGCTTTGAATATGTTTCGAATGGAGTTTATGACAGAGCAAAGAGCAGAAAGAACATTGAAGAAGCACGCAGAGTTGCCGAGATGGTTATGAGCCATGCAAGGACAAAGGCAGGTGTTTCATTAGGAGTAGTTGCCTTCAGTGAAGCTCAGCAGACGGCGATCCTTGACCGAATTGAAGAGCTTCGTTCCCAGGATCAGTCTGTCGAGGATTTCTTCGGCGAGGATAAACTTGAACCTTTCTTCGTGAAGAATCTTGAGAATGTTCAGGGTGACGAGAGAGATGAGATGATCTTCAGCATTGGATATGGTAGAGATGCTTCGGGAAAGCTGACCATGAACTTTGGTCCTCTAAACAAAAATGGAGGAGAAAGACGACTCAACGTTGCGATAACGAGAGCCAAGAGGAAAGTCACTGTTGTAAGTTCGATAAGAGGAGCAGACATCTCTGCTGAAATACAGACCCCAGGAGTAAGAGCCCTAAGAGAATATTTGAACTATGCTGAAGAGGGAGGAAGCAGGGAATTCCTTTTGAGAGAGACCGAAAACACTGACGGCGAATTTGAATCGCCCTTTGAAGAGGAGGTATTTGAGGAACTCACCGCACGTCGGTTCAATGTACACAAACAGGTGGGATGCTCCGGCTACAGGATAGACCTGGCAATTGTTGTCAATGAACATCCTGGAAGGTATGTCGCAGGAATTGAATGCGACGGAGCCATGTATCACTCCGCGAGAACTGCAAGAGATAGAGACAGGCTACGCCAACAAGTCCTTGAGAATCTGGGTTGGAAGATCATCAGAATCTGGTCAAGAGATTGGATCTTCGACAGAAGTTCGGAAATCAAGAGAGTCATTGCAGAGATAGAAGCTGCTGGCTCCGTTTCAGAAAATACCGAAGCACTTAACATCAATGATGAGCTGATAGTCGAAAATCCTTTGCCATCAATAAAAAGAGAAGAGACGACCCTTCCATTGTATGAAAGATTCTCACCTCATGACCTAACCAAATTAGTCTCATTGCAGAAAGTTATTCAATTGTATAGCCTTATTGGGGCGATAATTGAAAAAGAGGCCCCGGTTCATTTGGATGAGGTAGTGTCGAGGATTATCATGCTTTTCGATACTCGCCCTGATTTACTCCAGGTAAACTGGGATATGTATACAAAATCCGGGAATGTCTCCCGTAAGAGTTTACGGGAGTATGTTATGGCACAATTCCCAAGGGATTCATATGTTCTGCAGGGAGATTTTTTGCTCAAGCGCAACGAAAGGATACTTCCAAGACGATCGGCCAGCAGAGATGATATGAGAAAACCCGAACACATCCCGCCTGTAGAGATTCAAGAGGCCATAAAACTCTGTCTGAAACACGCGTTCACAATGGATAGAGAGGACTTGAAGACAGATGTGGCAAGACTATTCGGTTTCAAGAGGACGGGAACGAACATCTCGAACATCATAAACAATGAAATCAGCTTGCTTATTCGCAACCATGAGATTCAGATTCAAGATGGGAAAGTGAGTATTAGAAAACAATAGTGAAACGTACTACAAGTCTTGCTCCATCGATCAACAATGTTTTCTCCCATTTTTGGGATATTGTATTGAGGGGGATATGCTGAAATCTTTATCGTTTCAGGCATTCCTTGTTCCCGGTTTCAGATGAAGGGTATAGTATTCATTCTGCCGGAACTTTCTCTTCAACAACTATTCTGTATTTTCCATTTGAGATGAAAATGTCTAGGTAAAAGCTTCCTTTCAAGTAGACATAACTCTCGTCAGAACCCGGGGAACCCAGATCTATCAAGTCGTCTTGATCACCTGATTCATGTTCGTGCCAGCTGATGCACACGCGTTTTTCTGTGGATACCCTGACCCTCCACTGGGGATAGGTGATTTGAAAGAGATCCGTCTTTTTCTCTGTCGAATCTCCCATATAGGTTCTTACAACTCGCCATTCTTTTGAGTTTTCATACTGCCAGCTGCCATCTTCGTTCAGGATCACGGTTCTTCCATTTTCGTCGATTGCATGCATGCTAGGATCCTCCCTCTTGGATGCCACTTGAGCACCGATTCGAATAATAGAATCGTAAGAAAGTAAGTCTCTGAGTTTGGGTGTGACACAGGGGAAAAAGTTGGAATATTCAGTTGAATGCAATACATAACTACTGGTGGGTTGCCATCTCAATGATCACAATCGTTCTGGTAACGCATTCAACGGACAACTACAGTAAGTCTAGCATACTTATCAATGTGTGGAGTCAGTCGATCACAATTGACAGACTAGTTCATTATCATTACTTAACCATATTTCTGGGCAGAAGTCGCATTATTAATTACTCCAACACTAGAGACTAAACAGTTAATCCCGAGTTCCGGATTCTTGTCTGACCGAATACTCTATTTCCTTCTTGCCAAGAATAAAGAGAGACATCAACTAGTATTATCATATATGATAATATACAAAAGTAAGTGGGCTTCTTTCGAAATCTGAAAGGTGGTGTTATAGATGACAGGCTTTGATAAACTGAAGGCCAACTTGATGAAGAACGAGGAATTCGCGCGCATATACAATGAGAGAAAGCCGCTAAGAAACTTCATAGATGAACTGATTGAACTCAGGTTGAGAAGGGTATGACTCAAAAGGATCTAAGCGAGCTCACAGGTATAAGCGTTCCGAATATCTCAAGAATAGAGGCAGGAAAACAGAATCTTTCCTACCAGACTATGCACAAACTCGTCAATGCTCTTGGAGGCAAGATCCTAATAACAGCCCAGGCCGATAATTGCATCAGACTTTCCAACGTGGCAGCGGAGAAAATACAAGAACTAAGCGTAGAGGCTAATACCTCACCAGAAGAATTCCTAATGAACCTTTTACAAAAGGCTTCAGAAGAATCGATAACCGCCTAGATCAGACTCTCAGGTTCATAACTTGCTTTGCTATAAATGCCTCTACCAAATATGACTCGTACAAACAGATTACAAGTGTGTGCTCGAAGTCATTTGAATGTTTGGATATCACTATCGCCACTTGAACGAACAAATACGGAAAGAAAGGGAAGAATTCTTCAGCAGGGATCNNTCTTCATTACACGTAGCGGTATTTCTCCGGAGTACGAGTCTGACCATTTTTCTGGACATGTATAAATATTAAAATGGACAGATAAAAATACATAGGAGTCACCGTTGACGATCAGGCGATAGTATACGATCTCCGTCGTGGTGCATTCACACCGTTTTCGCGACTCTCTGATTCTCGTTTCGTTTTTTTGCTATATTGGCTTTCTCAGAGCTTCACCTGACAAACTATCTTCAATCGTGGAGAAAATGCGAGCTTACTTGATCCAGAAAATCGATTTTGTTTCTTTCCATGGAAAAGACCAAGTGATGCTTCATTATGGTCGTGCAACATGCATCTTCTCTTATTATCGGTCACTTTCTCCTAAGGATGGCAAAGTGATATAATTTCATTGCATGGGGGTGTCCCCGT
>NZ_DJHG01000087.1:3670-6832 GCF_002432955.1 Mesotoga sp. UBA5825
ATGGAGTCTGACCCTATTTAATCCTAAGATAGAGAAATCTTGCTCTTGATTTGTCCTCTGTAAGCCACTTGAGACCATCTTCTACGTAAACCTCGAAGTCTTTGCCCGGCTTAATTCTGTCCCTGTCGAACCAGGCCTCATGGCCTCTCTGCTCGAGATAGTTCTTTATTCTCTAGCGAGCTTGGCGTATTCATCATGACCGTAGCTTATGAATATCCTTAATGGTAACTTTTCTGGCATAGTCTTACCCCTCGTATAAATTCAGACCTTTGAAGGAACAATCTTCTTTCCAATTTTCTTGAACACATTATTTGTGTTTCTGAGGACAACCAGATCCTTTTCTCTGTCTTTCTCGCTCAGTTCTTCCCAGGGGCGTATGTCAACATGTATTTTCAGCTGGTCTCTGAGTTTTCTGTCCAGTTTCTTTCCATGGACGTAACCATTTATGAGTTTTCTGGCGAGCCATCTGTTATGTTCAACCTGCGCAAGGATCTGTTCGTTCTCAGGAAGGATCGCCATGAGGTCTACGGGATCTCTGGGATCATCTGACGACACTGCTTCGAGACCAAGCGATCTCAGCTTCATAGACAGATGCCGTGCTGCATAACGGTTTTCATCTTTGAAGTAGTCGGTCATTCTGCTCCATTCGACTTCAAGCTCTTTCTGAGGCAAATGAGAATAGATGTTGTGAATTTGCATTGCAAGATTATCACATTCTTCTTCATTCTTTATTGAGATGCCAGTTGGACAAGAACATGATATGCCTATCGAGTTCAAACTATCGAGAGATTCCTTCATTATCTCTGAGCCCTGGTAAGACGAGACGTCCACTAGCACTATTTTGGGAATCTCCAGATTCTCTTCTGCTTTGAAAAAGATCTGCCTTAGTTTTCTTGATATGAAGTCTATTTCCTGAACCTTTGGCCAAGTTATGAAACACAATGGAACATTTGAAAGCAAATTCGGGGCATCCATTTCAAGAAAAGCAAGCAAATCGACAGGCTGTATGTCGATCACTCTCTTTAACGAAGGGCAAATCCTTAGTAGATCTTCAATCTTTTTATCAACATTACAGTCAACCACAGTAACTCTCAATTTCTTCATATTGTTGAAGTGATACATCTGAGCTGCTTCAAGAACTATCCATTGTCCGAGAGCTTCAAGACCAAATAGTGCTATCTCAATTTGGCCTTTTCCCGCTGTTTCTATGAACTGATCCGGGCTGAAACTATCTACCGTCTGTGCGGCCATTCTCTGAAACACGCTGAATACATGAATGTCTATTCCTGTCGAGGGATCCTCCCCTTTGTAGCCTTTGAAGGTTTCGTATGATTTGAAGTCTTCAATCTGAAGCCAGATCTCTGTGCTACTCCGTTTACTGTTTCTGAAAAACTGCTCGATGTTCTTGAGCAATCGCATATTTATCGAGTCGTCGTTAGTTGCCAATATTATGTGAGCGGCTTTATTGATAGCAGAGATATTCAGAATATCAGTATCCTCAAGATTCCCAACAATGACTGGATTCTCTTCAAAAGTGCTGCACACATAACTCGGTGTATTTGAGTTCTTTAATAATACAAGTTTGCTACTTGGATAATCGGCTTTCACGCAATTAAGAAGATACTTGCAGGTTTCTTCACAACCGAAAACCACAACATGGTCTCTATAGAAAAGCCTTACTTTCAAGGACGTCGCAAAGCTTCTAACGACAGAAAACACAAGTGCTATGAATCCAAATAAGGTTATCCAGGGAGCGGTTATCCTTGCTATATCTAGGATCAAAGGAATTTCATAATCTCCTAGGTTAAGAATCTTTGCAAACCCTGGGAAAAATGTTTTCCATCTGAACAGTCCGAAAGTGGCTTCCAGCAATCCAAGAACCGACATATCCTTGCCGGCCAAATCGAAGAATTCCATCCAGCCTAAGAATCCAAGAACGAAGATGAGAGCCGCAACCGCACCAAGTATCAACCATTTTCTCAGTCTCAAACAAGCCACCTCCGGAGGAATTCCAGTGTGAGAACCTTTTTTATGAAACTGGATACTTATGACATTATTGTATAATAATGATCATAGATTATTACTTTTGTTACACTTCTAGCGGCACTATTTGCAACAAGATAGCCGGATGATGAACGAGTTGACAGGACTTCAGTAGGTATATCGAAGAGGTGTAATGATGACAAGCAACTCTTCGCAAGACTGGCAAGTATTCATATCCTGCAAAGTATCGGACGAAAATGATAAGAACACAAGAGACTGGTATATTGCGAAGGAGCTTTACGAGCTTCTAAAAGCGAATTCCATAAGGGTTTTCATGAGCAGTTTCTCGATTGAGGAACTGGGAGAATCAGCATACAAAGAAGTCATTGAAGAAGCACTCGATGAAGCGCGAATAATGGTAGTTGTTGGAACTACGAAGGGGAATCTTAATTCCAAATGGGTCAAATATGAATGGGACAGCTTTCATAATGAAATAATAAGTGGAAGAAAACTCAACGGACAGATTCTTACGGTGACCGATGAACTGGCTAACTCCGACCTCCCCTATGCACTTAGGTATAATCAGTCTTACAAGACTTCTGAAAAGGTAAGGCTACTCAATTTCATAAAGCGAAAACTAGAATCCTTTGATTTCCGACAATCAATTACGGTGGAAGAGATTGAAGAAGAAAAGACAGAAGAAATTGAAGAGGTCGGCTCAGACAGAATCGAAAAAGCAGATGAGAATCTGGAGACTGATGATAGAAGTAATGAAACATCAATAGATGTACCCGGGCATGAGTCAGAGGAAGCCTCAGCAGATACGAGTAGCGAGGAAACGAAAGAAGAGACTGAAGAAGAAAAGGCAGAAGAAACACTTCATGATATCCCGCAAGAAGCCCCCGAAGAAAAGAAAGAAGACGTCGTTTGTCCTGAGAAAGAGCAAGAGCAACAACCCCAAATCATTCAGCAAGACGAGAAGACGAGAAAAGACTACTTAGAAAGCTCCAGCCAGGAACAGCCTTCAGATATGTCTTTAAGCCCATCGCTATCGAGTCCTATCAGTAGGATCACAGAGGGAATGGTGTTAGTAGAAAAAGGTAGCTTTATTATAGGGGATGAAGTTGGAGACCAGGAAGTCTATTCTAGACCAATCCATGAAGTCTTACTGACGAATAG
>NZ_DJHG01000032.1:0-3117 GCF_002432955.1 Mesotoga sp. UBA5825
AAACGGAATTCAACAAACCTCTGCGCCAAATCATAAATAGGAGTCTGACCCTATTTAACACAAATTTATATTTTAGAGTTTGTATGTACTAAAACTGCACAAATTGGAACATCGCGTTCCCGCAAGTCCTGAAGCAAGTCCCCTGTGAAAAGGATTCCATTGAAAATAGAAGCTAACATTAGAATGATAGCAGATTTGGTTTTTTGATCACAGAAAGGGATCTATAGAAACTTCTCTTATCTATATGCATCTCCGCGCTTGATTATCTGAACCACAAGAATTACAAACTCATCTCCTCGCACCTGGAAAATGACTCTGTAATCACCGACCCTCAATCGAAGTAGTCCGTAGTATTTACCCGAAAGACTTTTAACGTCCGGTTTCTCCATCGCCTTTCCGTCGTAGTAATCTACAAGCTGTTGGAAGCTTTTGTCTATTCTATTCTTGACCGCGGTATTGAGCTCTTCATGTTGCCGTTTGCCCACTCTCGTGAAGCTAATCCGGTAACTCATAGCTATCGACGATTTCCAGATCCTCTTCCGTCATCTGATCCAGTATCCTTGTGAGTTCCTCATTCTCTTCGGGGTCGCATGGTTCGGCGTTAGCCATTATCTTGAAGTACAGAGAGTTGTAGCCTTCGGTCTTTATGAGATTCCATAGAGCCGTCTCAATGATTTCACTGGCGCTTTTGCCCTGTACACGACCTAGCTCCTTCAGAACCTTCCATGAAGAAGGCGTCATCATGATATTGTGTCTCTCTTTCGTTTCCTGAATATCTTTCATGCGATCACCGCCTTATACACACTATGTGTGTATTGAGTATAACACGAAAACATATGATCTCCTGCTTTAGGTCAAAACTGTCAGGCTCACTATTTGAATGGCTACGGGTCACTCAACCGATTGGTGGTAAAGCCGTTACAGCAATAGTGGAAACTGCCATTCCTAGAGGACAGGTTGCTATTGGCACGCCCGTTTTGCAACCAACCTGAATAAAATCTCGGTGACACTCATTGTCTGGTAGAATTGCCGATCTGCTCTATAGCTTTGCTGAAGTATGCGTAGGCCTCAGGACTCACCGCGGATAATTTGTTTAGAAATGTAAACGACTCGTCGGTAATCCTTACGAAGAGCTCATCACCGGACCACCTGAACAGGGCATCACTTTCCCCGAGCAAACAAGCAGATAGATAAGCCACTTTAGCGGCATCGGAAAAGAATTTTGTCTGTTTGTAGTTGAAACCAAGAATATGTGACGACAGACTCGATCTTCCTGAATCCAGTTCTCCGTAATGATCTGGCTCTCTCTTTCCCCTGGCGCCAATTAGGAGTGCCGTCTCAAATACGTCCTTCAGAATATCCTCTGGAGCTAGAGACTCTATTCCGCGGTAATGAGCCTCAGTTAAGGCGATTCTCTTAAACGTATCCCTTACAGTTCTAGTGTTTTTGTGATAATCAAAGAGCGTTGCAATATCGAAGAGCTGCTTGCAGATCTCCATTCCTTTTTGCGAACCGTAAGGAATTCCTATAGTGTTGGGTGCAAAAGCCGTTATCTTGTCCCCAATTATCGCATCTATAGAAGGTGTTCTTACATTGGTCACCGGGTCCTCAGTCTGAAATATCGAGCTTCTGATTGGTGTCGAAATTAACTCGGTGTGCATAGGTCTCTCATACAAGACATCTAGTAGAATATATGCGTTCTTCTGACTGGGGTTGATCGAGTCATAATAGAACTTATAATGCCTCACGGGAAAGACAGTCTTTCGATATCCTCTTCATAGCGAAAGAACTTACCGGTCGAAACGACTTTGTCCAAAGCAGTGCTGAAGTCTGCTTCAGGCTCAACAATGATATCTATATCAATGGATAAACGCTGAATTCTATCCAAGAGCAGGATTAGGGAAGTTCCTCCTTTGAACGTTAGATCCACACCGTTGATTATCAGCAACTCCAGAAGCTGAAGACCCTTAATCGTCTTTTCTAGCAGTATCTGGTCACAACCCAGCTTAACTCGTTTAGCCTCAAGATACTCCCTGGTCAAACAACTATCGGAGATCATCCAATACCTCCCTGTAACCTGTCAGCTTCTTTGAGGTAAGGTAGTCAGACATTTCCTGTTTTTTACCTCTCCTTGTGGCATATCTTATGATGGTATTTACGTTCAGAGCGTATGTATTGAAGGCATTTCTGAAAACTCTGTCCATTTCGACACCACCAAAAGGCTCAAGAACGGGCCCCCCTGAGAATAAATCCACAAGCATTTTTTCGAGCCTCGGTACGATGACTCCATCACTCTCCCTTACCGGTGCTTCAGTGATGAGTCTTCCGACAACTATTGCGGGAGACTGACCTGAAACATACAGATCGATATCTTCGGCAGAGGGATTTAGGAGTAGCAGAGTTCCGGTAAGAGAGGAGTTCTTCTCCAACGATTCCTGAAGCACTTCAAAGACGGCCCTTTCAGTTTCTCTTTCCGATTCAACAACTATGGTCTGCATAAAGGCTATATGAAGTGCAAACTCGTTCAACCAGGAAGGCCTCCAGACACATATTCTCGTTAGCGGCAGCCGTTTCCTTAGCTCGAGATATACTTTTCTAAGAGTTTGGTCTATCTCTGGCGTATAATCGTACAGCTTTTTGAGAGTGTACAGACCACGCCCGACAGGGGTTATGACTCCACGCCTTTTCAGAGCATTCAGTCTGGTACGGATAGTAACCGGGCTTATCTCTTCTCCTGGAAGAGTAAGAAATGGCTTGAGCTCCTCAGTAGTGAAGGAGTCCCTATCTTTAAGCTCTGAACTTATTCTCTTACCACTACGCTTTGAGGACCAGGTCTCGTCTTTCAAATCGATCAACTCACTTTTAGAACAATTGGCAATTTATAAACATATTGCCTTTTGTTCTAATTATAGCAGATATTCTTTCCTTTCCAAGCAGGAAAGACTAAGAGTACTTTTTAGAATGTGCTACCGTGTCAATCCGAATCTCTGGCTTCACCAGGTAATTTATCACAAGAGAATTCTGTTCAATATCAATCATTGGCAGCCCTGCAAAATAACCTGGTTCACCCCTTAAGCTTTTTGTAATCTTGCAGGTTCAATAATCTCTTTTTCATCG
>NZ_DJHG01000137.1:0-6740 GCF_002432955.1 Mesotoga sp. UBA5825
GCACAGCGGTTCTTATGCTTGCAACTTGGAACATGCAACTCGCAACTGCTCTTTCGAACAAACAGCTGTTCTCCCAAGAAAGGCTTCTAGCGATCTAACCAGACCCCGGACCCGGTTCATACCCGCGAAGAAGGCATTGCGGCCTGGGACGTTCTTGCCTGGCCTTGCGTCCGCCGATGTTCTTCGGCGCCTGCCTTTAGTCTGATCTTTTATTTTTCGCACCTAGATCTTGCAACGTGGAACTGGCAACTTGCAACTGGTCTCGGCCGCGAAGCGAAACTGGCGAAGGCGTAGCCTTCACAGGCGCGATGATTTTCGCCTTTTGACTGGACTCTGTAAGCAGACTCCTCCTCATCACACGTAATCAAAACCGTAGTCTGGAAGAGTTATAGGAAGACCCTTGAACTTGCTGCAGCATAGAATCTCCTGATTAAGTTCGGCCAAAGAGAGTCTTTCAGCACTCTCCAGAAATCTGTCGTAATCCTCCGAAAGCATTACCTCGGTGAAATAGCTTTCCATCTGATCGAAGAAGTGGCGTTTCGAAATGACTTTTGCCGTTCCCGGAAACTCGCATGGCAGGCTTTCTTCGCTTCTGAATAGTCTGTCGGCGATTATAGTGCACTCTTCAAGTCCTTCTTTTTCTATGAAGCTTCTTGTCAAGGATATTACGTCCTTGCTGCTGCCTCCATATTCCACAACGTGATTCACCGTTTCCTTTTCCACAACGGTGATGTACGCTCTGTCGTTGATATAGGTCTTTGTCTTTCTGGCCACTGCGTATCCTGTCGAGAAGATCTTCTCAAAATCCGAAAAGCTCCTGATGTATCTGACGGGTTTCAGTCGGTACAGGTCAAGAATCCTTCCGATGTCGGTACGCTTCGCTTCCCTCATCGCGGTTGCTCTACCATGTTTCACTACAATCTTTTTGAGACCGGGGGGTTTGACCGCTCCAAAACGCTGATACATCCCTCTTCCTCCGGATATGATGAGCAGTGATAGTCCCAGATCTATAGCCAATTCCTCTGCCTTGGCAAGAGTCACGGCGCCGTAATTCTTTCCGCGGTAGTCTGGGTGAGTGCATACCGAACCAACGAGTCCAACTTTCATTCTGTGACCGAATAGAGATATTTCTCTGGGAAGGAGCCCGATCATCGCTACAGGTCTTCCAGCCTCTTTGACAACGGTTATGTTCTTAACGTTTTCCTCGGAGAAAAGCACAGGAAAGATCTTGCCCATTTCAGTATTGAAGACCAGAGATGCGAGCTCAATAGCTCCTTCGAGATCTCCGATCTCAGCTCGGACGGGGCTGCTCAAGAGAACACCTCCCAACATCATCTTAATCAGCTATATAATTGATAATCTCATAAACACGAGTTAGCTGCAAGATTATGATTAAATAGAGTTTGATAATTAAATCGAAAGGGTGATTTCGTTGTCCGAGACAGTGCACAGAATAATGCTTGATGACAAAGAATTGATAGTTATCGGTACCGCCCACGTATCAAAGAACAGCGCCGAAGAAGTGAAGACGATCATTGAGGAAGAGAAACCCGATTCCGTTGCTATAGAGTTGTGTAATTCCCGTTATCAATCGATGCAGGATCAGGATAGATGGAAGAAGACCGATATCGCAAAGGTTGTTAAGGAGAAGAAATCCTTTCTTCTTCTGGCAAATCTCATACTCTCTTCCTATCAGAAGAGAATGGCGAAGCAGATAGGAATTCAAGCTGGACAGGAGATGCTGCAGGCTATTGAGTCGGCAAAAGAGATAGGAGCGCAGCTTGTTCTCGCGGATAGAGATATTCAGGTTACTTTCGCAAGAATATGGGGAAATCTCGGCTTCTGGGGAAAGACGAAACTCTTCTTCACTCTCGTTCTGTCAATTTTCAGCGATGAGAAGATAACCGAAGAAGATCTTGAAAAGATGAAGTCGGGTGATATGCTTACATCGGCTCTTAGTGAACTTTCAAAGTCTTTTCCGCAGCTGAAGGAGACTCTTATTGACGAGAGGGACAAGTTTCTTGCCCAGAAGATCAAGACGGCTCCAGGAAAGAAAGTAGTCGCAGTCGTTGGTGCCGGACATGTCCCGGGTTTGAAAGAGGCTATAAAAGAGGATCAGGACCTTGCGGCACTCAGCAAGATCCCTCCGAAGAAGAAGACCGGTAAGATTATCGGCTGGACCATATCAATAGTCATTATTGCTCTCATGGTATCTACTATTATCGTGAACAGGGATGCCGGATTAGACCAGATACTGGCCTGGATCCTCTGGAACGGATCGCTTTCTGCTCTGGGGACTATTGCAGCTCTTGGCCACCCTCTCTCTATATTGACTGCTTTCTTCATTGCTCCGGTGAGTTCCTTGAACCCTATTCTCGCTGCCGGGTGGTTTGCCGGTCTTGTGGAGGCGCTGGTGAGAAAGCCAAAGGTCTTCGACTTTGAAAACTTGAACGAAGATGTAAGTTCATTCAAAGGGTTCTGGAAAAACAGAGTTACGAAGATCCTTCTGGTTGTAGTATTCGCGAACGTTGGAAGCAGTGTGGGGACTTTTATCGGGGGAGCCGAGGTCATTAGGATCTTTGTTAAGTCTTTCTTCGGATAAGAGGATGCCTGCGTTCTTGAATGCTTTCATTGTAGAACAAAGAGACTGACGATATTGCTGAGAGTGTACCCAAGGTTGGTTTCTAGGAGCACATAGGTTCCTGAAGGAAGGAATTTCAAACAGCCGGCTACTTCTGATCGGGAGAAGATTTGCCGATTGGGCCCTTGCAGCCTACTTTATTCTTGATGAAGATGGTTTCACAGTTGCGTAGAATGTCCTTGGCACGGTGAGCTTATCGAAGGAAAAGGGATACGTCGATAGAGAGAAGTAACAGACATCGGTTTATCCGGCAAATTCTCAGTAACTAAGGCTAGTTTGTTCCGTAATGCATCATAATTAAATCTACTCAAGAGAGAAGAGCTTCGTCTTTTGAGTCCAAATGTAATATAATAGTATCGTAAGACATTTGCTTTTTTATGAAGCGTTGATTACTTCAGTATCGATCATCGATTACACTGTTTTTTTTGCTCTTTGATAATCTCTCTCGTTTCTTGTCATTACCTAGTTGAAACAGCTTTATCCCAGTCAAAACTGTGTCTCTTACGAACTAGCAACTACAAAAGGAGGCGAAAAAAGTGAAGAGAAGACTAACAACTTCTGTGTTAGTGATGTTGTTGCTGCTCGGCGGGCTTGCGCTTGCAGTGCAGAAGGGGCCCTATCCTGATCTTGTCTATTTCAACGTTAGGATGTCCGAAGATATCGCTCTGAAAGATACTGCGGAAGGGATGACCGATATCTTCATGTGGGGTCTATCTGGTCCTCAGATCTTCGGACTCGATCAGGCCACCAGAGACAAGCTTGATTTGTATGCCGTTCCATCCGGTTCGTGGTCGCTACTGATGAACCCGATTCCCAACGAAGCGCCCTATGTAGTAGAAGTTGGGGGCAAGGAGTACTTCAATGCCTTTGCTATCAGGGATATCAGGTTTGCGATTAACGACTTGATTAACAGACAGTACCTAGTCGATGAGATTCTTGGAGGTGCAGGCACTCCGGCCTTCACTATGGCTACAACGGGACAGCCTGGAACGTACCGTTATAACCTTCTCGCAACGAAGTTTGGCTTTACAGCAGAGGGTAACGAGGCAAGAGCTTTGGAAGTAATAGAAAGCTCTATGCAAGCTGCGGCTAATCTTCCGGAAAATGTCGGAAGGCTTGTGAAGAGAGCCGATGGCTTCTGGTACTTTGACAATGAGCCCGTTACGATCAAAATCGCCATTAGAGTGGACGACCCTCAAGGCCGCCTAAAGGAAGGAGATTACATCGCCGATCAGCTGGAAAAGGCAGGACTGAAGGCTGAAAGGCTTTACTGGGACAGGATCAAATGCAGCAGCGTTGTTTACGGTGGAGATCCGGCGGAATTCACCTGGCAGATGTACACAGAAGGCTGGGGAGCAGGAGCAACAAGAGCCTTCTGGGAGCATATCGTCGCCCAGATGTACGCCCCGTGGTACGGGTACATGCCAGGTGGAATGACGGAAGGCTTCTGGAACTATCAACAGGATGAGATTGATGAGGTTACACTGAATGCCTATACCGGAAACTTCCTGACCGAGGAGGAGTACTGGGAACTGGCGCTGAGAGGTCTTGAGCTGGGTCTTGAGGAAGCAGTCAGGATATATGTTGTAAATCAGTTGGATTTCTTCGTTGCCAACTCGGCGAGACTGAAGCAGAGATTCGCTTATGGGCTTGGGGACGGTCTCAACACCTGGTCGATAAGAACTGCCGTTACAGATGACCGAACGCTATTCATAACGCAGTTCTCGGCTATGGGGTCGCTCTTCATGGATGCCTGGGACCCGATAGGGACGGACGGTTTTGACAGCGTATACTCGAATTACATAGCCGGAAACCTTTATGATTCCGCGATGTTCGAAAGTCCGGCCTCAGCTATCCCCACACCTTTAAGAGCGGTACCGGTTGAAGTTGAAACCAGGGCAAGGCGTAACGAAGAGGGAGATGTATTAGGCGACTTTGATGTTCCCACAAATGCGATAAATTACTGCCCGTTCAACGAAGCCTGGCTGGAGGTTGGAGAAGGGAAAAAATCGATGTCTATGGCTACGTATGAGTTCAGATTCGGCAACTTACATCATGGACAACCAATTTCGATAGTTGATTTTCTGTACGCTCAGGGCTTCCAGATGGAATGGGCCAACAAAGAGGGCGATGATGACCTCCAGTACGAGCGGGCGTATTCCTCGTCGCTTAAGAGTTCGTTGGATACTATAATAGGCTGGGTATTGAACGAGGATGATACCATAACGGTGTATTTCGACTACAACTTCCCCGCGAGCAAGGAAAGAGTTGCTAGTTGGGGAGCGCCGGGTATAAGTGTCTCTGCATCGGGCCATGCGGTCGGTTGTGCATGGGAAATCGCAGAAGCAATGTCGTTGCTTGTAACTGAAGGCAGCAAGTCCGGCACTTCTTACTCAATAACTATGGATCCTGCCTTCACCGAAGTCGATGCTATTGCTCCTGCGTGTGTGAAAGACATCAGAGCTAAACTTGTCGAGATGAAGGAAAGGAAACACATTCCAAACTACATCAAGGAGTTTGTGGATGAGCAGTATGTTCTCGAGAGATACGATGCGGCGATCAAATTCATAGACAACTACGGTCATGCTTACATCAGCAACGGTCCGTTCTATCTCTCAAAGTTCGATTCAACATCTAACTTCATGGAACTAAGAGCTTTCAGAGATCCAAGCTATCCATTTGAAGACACCTACTGGATAGAGGAACTGAAGGTGCTAAGACTGGAGATTGACAGTATCGAAACCCCCGCCTTCATAGGGAAGGGTAGCGATCTTCCAGTAACGGTCCACGTCGCGGAAGTCACGTACCCGATTGACGAGGCGATTCCTGCGACAGTCGGAGAAGTAACGGTTTCTTTGATTTTCGGTCAGGAAAGCGTCGAGTTCAAGGCTGTTATGGTCCAGCATGGCGTCTTCGAGTGCACGATACCGGCAAGTGTGTTTGAGAAACTCGAGTCTGGATCATACGTTATCATGGCCATTGCCGAGCTTGAAGGAGCTATCCCAGCTTCGGCTTCCACTTCGGTGGTCCTCTTCTGATAGCTTTCTGAAGAGCTATTTGAAGAGTAGTTCGCATTTTGGAGAGGTAGTGTTTTTTGCGCTGCCTCTCCTTCAGTTTCTCAAGGAAACGCGGGTTCGAGAAATGAGGTGCGATGAGAAAGATTTTGCTCTGTAAGGTAGATCTCGAGCATCTTCTGCTTTCTGCAAGATGGCAGTCACTGTTGGACAAACTCAACGTCTATCGATGAATGAGAATGGGACAAGTTCACGGCCGAGTGAAGATAGCTCAAAAGATACCCCAGAAAATCTGGGGTCTTGTTACTTCATGAAGCATGGCTACAAGGAGAAGAACTCCTCTTAAGTCTCAAGAACTCTCTTTTGAACAGACCCGCAAATAGGGTATCGAAAGTCGTCTCAGCATAAAAGAATCAGAAATCGCTCCAGCGAAATCAGTTCAGAACCTACGGTGCTTCTAGTACCCCCTAACTTTTCTCAAGAACCTTTCAACTTCTTCAGAAGGGATCTCCAGATGGCCGGGCCTTGCGCCTGAGAGATGGGTTATCTGCGCCAGAAATTCCAGTGTTTCGAGCTTGGCGTAAGCCTCTTCAATGCTTTTACCGGTAACGGTGACACCGTGATTCCTGAGAACAAAGGTTCTCGAACCCTGCTTCAAGCCTTCACCGAATACCTCTGCGAAATCGTCTGTGCCTGGCATTTTGTAGGGCAGATAAGTTATTGGAGCCAGCATGAGCGCCGTTTCGGGCAGGACGTTTACCGGGAACTCCTTCTGTTGAACGGCCATAGTCGTTGCATGGACAGGATGAGCGTGAAAAACGGATACAACTTCGTTACACTCTCTGTAAATCTTCAAGTGCATTCTGTATTCAGACGATGCTTCTCTTCTTCCTCTCACTTTGTTTCCCGCAAGATCGACCTCGACCAGATCCTCTTCCGTCAAAAAATGCTTCACCATTGTTGTAGGAGTTATCACAATATGATCTCCGATTCGAACGCTCATGTTTCCGCCGGTGCTTTCCGTTAGTCTTCTGTCCCACGCCAGCCTTGCAAAAAGGACCAGTTCTTCTCTCAAATCCATAATG
>NZ_DJHG01000136.1:0-1604 GCF_002432955.1 Mesotoga sp. UBA5825
CGATCCTGTAAGCCTGTAGACGAAATCATTGCCGACGTCTTCAAGCCTTTCCGACTGTTCGACGCTTCTCTGATCGGCCCATATGATGGCTCTTCTAAGAAGCTTTCCGTCCTTGTCCACGGGGATGGCTCCCATCATCTGTCCGCTGAAGCTTATAGAGACTATCTCTTCGGGATTGACAGCAGCCCTGGCGATGAGCTCCGAGGTGGTTTTTTTGACGGACTCCCACCATTCCAGAGGATCTTGCTCTACCTGATTCGGACCGGGATGATAGGTCTTGTAACCTGAGAAGGAACTCGCCAGGAGTTTTCCGTCCACTCCATAGAGTGTCGCCTTGTTCCCGGTAGTTCCCAGATCGTATGCGATGACGTATTTCATTTCCTATCGCCCCCAGTTATCTCNNGCAATGACGTATTTCATTTCTTATCGCCCCCGATCATCTCATTAACGAGAGCTTCGATTTCTTCCCTTTCCGGCATTGAAGGAGACGTACCGAATCTTGTCGTGGAAATAGCGGCTCCGGCACGGGCGTAGTCTATAGCTCTCTCCAATCCCTCTCCCCTCGAGAGATATGCCGCAAAAACGCCGGCAAATGCATCTCCAGCTCCGGTTGTATCGATAGTCTTCACCTTGCAGGCGGGGACAAGCCCTCCATTGACCGATGGACAGTAGACCCCCTTGCCTCCGAGAGTTATGAGCACAGTGTCCACCGACTTCTTCAATTCAGATGCTATTTCCTCTATCGAATCCATGCCGTCGAGGGGAATCCCTGTCATGAGGCTGGCCTCTATCTCGTTTGGCATAATAACGTCGACATATTTGAGGATCGAATGATCAAATTCCTTTACGGGTGCGGGATTTAACAAGACTCTTGCCCCGGAGTCCCTGGCGAGTTTTATCGCCTCATAAGTTGCGTCGAGATTTGCTTCAAACTGTGTAAGAAAGACATCGGAAGAAGTGAAGATATCTCTATTCCTTTTTACATCATCAATAGTCAACTCATTGCATGCCTCCGGTGCAACTGCAATAGCGTTGTTTCCATTGTTCTCATCTACTATTATCAGAGCGACACCGGTTCCGGCAGTATCCGACTCGAGAAGATACTCCTTAGTAATTCCAAATCTGTCAAATGCATTCTTGACAAATGGAGCAAACAAGTCTTTGCCGATCTTCGTCATGAACTTGACATCAGATCCAGCCTTTCTGGCAGCCACAGCCTGGTTGAATCCCTTGCCTCCGGGGCCCATCTTGAAGGGACCGGAAAAGACAGTCTCTCCTACAACGGGAATGTGGGGAGAAAGGGTAGTGAGATCCATGACATAGCTACCGAATACCGTCACTTTATTCATTTGATACCTCCAAGCAATCTAATGATTCTATCTGGGTCTCTTCTCTTCAGCGATCTCCAGCAATTCACCGCCCAGACCCTTGAACGTGTTGTAGAAGATTTTTCCGTCAAAAACCGGGATGGGATCGGGCGATTCGAGTTCAATGCCGTTGCTCTTCAGGTAATCCATTGCCTTTTCAATGTCATCCACAACAAAAGAGAGGTGCTGAAAGTGAGACTGTGATTCGGGAGCAAATTCCCTCTCTTTGCTATCTTC
>NZ_DJHG01000136.1:1776-11732 GCF_002432955.1 Mesotoga sp. UBA5825
TACTGCCACATGAAAGAACTTGTTTATCTTCATTATCTATCACGCCTTTTTTAAGAGTTTCTTCAGACCTTCGCCCTTCTTTCTACTCTTCACAAACTGGTCGAAGAATACTGCTAGTATGATAATCGCTCCGATGACAATCTGCATTATGAAGGGATCTACTCCTAGCAGATTACCGCCATTTCTGATCGTTTGGATTATCAGGGCACCCATGGCCGTACCAAGAACAGTACCGACTCCACCACTAAGACTGGCTCCGCCGATGACGACCGAGGCTATGGCGTCCAGCTCGTAGCCGTTTCCTCCAGTCGGTACTCCTGCAGCCATTCTCGTTCCGAGCATCAAACCGGCTATAGCACTGAAAATCGCAGCAACGATGTAGAAGGAATACATATTAAGTCGGATATTGATACCGGATAGTCTGGCTGCCTCCTCGTTACTTCCTATGGCATACAGATTCCTTCCGAATTTCGTATACTTCAACACAAACATCATAAAAGCTGCAAGAACGATCCACGTCCATGCCAGGGCCGGTATCCCGAGAAATTCGGCAACTGCAAACTGCCTGTACTCAGTAGGAACACCGGTAACCATTCTCCCGCTTGAGATGTACATAACAACGCCTCTTACAAGCGTCATCATACCAAGCGTTGCTATGAAGGCAGGCACTTTTCCGTCATGAACCGCCACGGCATTTATCAGCCCTACCAACGCACTTATTCCAAGAGCGATAAGTATTCCTACAAAGGTCGGAAACTGGAACTCTCCTCTTGTGGAAGTGAATATCGCGAATACCATTCCGCTGAGACCTACTATAGAACCAACAGATAGATCTATACCTCCAGTGATGATAATCAAAGTCATTCCTATCGCAACAACACCGTTTATCGAGGACTGCCTGATCAAATTAGTAATGTTAGCCCATGACGAGAAGTTTCCTTTTGTTGCGATGGCCAGAAAGACCCACATCACAACTAAGATTATCAGAAGGTTTCTTTCGGTAAAAGCCTTTCTATCCCTCTTTCCAGCCATTTCAGACTGCCTCCTTTATCTTTTCTTTCGAAACAAGGTTCTTCATTGCCAGTGTCAAGAGATGCTCCTCTGAGAAGTCTTTCTTTTCTACCTCGGCTGCCATCTTTCCGTTCGAAATTACGTAGATTCTGTCAGACATTCCCATTAGTTCGGGAAGATAGGAAGAGATTAGAATAATTCCCTTTCCGGATGCCAGAATCTCTCCGAACAACTTGTAGATTTCAGACTTAGTTCCAACGTCGATTCCGACAGTCGGTTCATCGAATATCAGTACATCTGTGTTCTTGCAGAGCCATCTCGCGATAATAACCTTTTGTTGGTTTCCACCGCTCAGCTCAGAGACTTTCTGGAATATGCTCCCGATCTTTATGGAGAGTTTGTCGACATAATCTCTTGCTTGCATGTGTGCTTTCCGATAGTTGATTAGAGGACCCGTCATAGTGTTGTCAAAATTGATTATGTTTATATTGAAATCAACATCCTGCTGCAAGAATATCCCCTGTTTTCTTCTGTCTTCCGGCAGATAACCGATTCCGTGTACCAATGCATCTTTAGGATTCTTGATTGGAACATCTGAACCCCTTACATGGATACGTCCTTCACTTCGGTTGTCGACTCCGAAAATAGCTCTCGCTATTTCCGTTCTTCCTGCACCGACAAGACCGAAAAGTCCGACCACTTCGCCGGCCCTTACATTGAAAGAGATATTCTCAAATCTGTCGCCGGAGAGATTCTCTACTCTCAAAAGCTCTTCGCCGGGTTCCGTATCTTTCTTATAGTACATTTCTTCTATCGATCTTCCAACCATTAGGGGGATTAGTTTCTCAACATCTTCAAGTTCCTCTGTGGTATATGTTCCAACTGTAGCTCCGTCCTTCAAAACCGTCACCGTATCGCAGATGTCGAAGACCTCTTCAAGGTTATGGGAAATGTAGATAATCGCAGTCCCCTTCTTTTTTAGATCTCTAATGATCCTGAACAGAATTTTCGTTTCGTTCCTTGTCAAAACGGCAGTGGGTTCGTCGAAAATGACCAGTTTCGATTTCTGCCATAGCGCCTTGGCAATAGTTATCATTTCGCTCTCGGCTATACTTAGCTCTCTGATGTTTCTGTGAACGTTTATATCCAACCCTATTTCATCAAGAAAGTCCTTGGATTCTTTGTACATCTTTCTCCAGTTGACAAATGGACCGATCATGGGCTGCTGTCCAAGAAAGAAATTCTCCGCAACGGTAAGATCGGGCGTTACCATAACGTCCTGGTAGACAGCATATATCCCGAGTGCCTTGGAAATCAGAGGAGAGTTCCTGGTCACTTCGCTTCCCTCGAAGATCATGGTCCCCGAATCTTTCGTGTAAGCTCCTGTAATTATCTTTATCAGAGTTGATTTACCTGCTCCGTTCTCTCCTACAAGACCCCTTACTTCACCACTCTTGACGGAGAGGGAGACGTCGTCAAGAGCCTTAACAGCAGGGAAACTCTTATTTATCCCTTCAAGCTCGATTACAGTCTTTTCATCAGGCATGCCATCGCACTCCTTTAGCTCCCGTATTTCTTCTCATACTCTTTGAGAATTGAAACACTGGCACTTGAGCCGAAAACGGTCGCTCCCAGCTCCATGAACTTCTCAACATGCTCAAGGGTTCTAACACCACCGGAAACCTTGATCTTCTTCTTGCCGGCAACGACAGAGTTTATTAGTTCAACATCGCGATAAGACGTTGCTCTTGGGCCAAAACCAGTCCCGGTCTTAACGAAATCTATTGTTGGCACATCAACTATAAGTTCACAGACTTTCACAATTTCATCTTCTGTGAGTCTGCTGGTCTCTATTATAAACTTGCAGATTCTGTTTCCTTTCTTCACTCTCTCAGAAAGAACTACAAACTCTCTCTCAACGAGATCCCATTTATTCGACTTCACAGCGGAAACATTGATCACAATATCGAAATCAGTAACTGTTTCTCCCAGGGAAAGGTAGTACTCTACTTCCCTCATCTTCATATCTGTGGGAACCATCCCGAGCGGGAAGCCCCCCGGCCCTACGTTAATCCCAACTTCCGTTCCCTGCACTTTGTCTATTACATACGTGGGGATAGCATACCAAGGTACAACGACATTTCTGAAGTTGTACTTCAGCGTTTCATCAACGAACTTCTCGATATCTTCCCACCTAGCCTCGGGATTAAGCAAGGTATTATCAAATCTTCTATTGAAAGCCAGCTCGTTTTTCATCTAGTAATTACCTCCATGTGGCCAAAAATTCTGAAAATGGGCAGCTTTCGCTGCCCATCATGTTCATTTAAAACAACTTAAGAATCAATACCTCTTTCTAGAAAATGGATCAAGTATCTCCATAGACTCTTCAAGAATGTCCTTGGTGATGATATAGACACCAGTGTCATAGTATTCGGGAAGAGGCTCGCCGTGAATTGCCATGAAGGCGTACATAACACCCTTATATCCCATACCATGGGGGTCCTGAACGATAAGGGCTTTAAGTGCTCCGCTGTCAAGTGCCTCGATTTCCAGAGGATCCGAGTCGTAAGCAACGGCCATTATCTGGTTCTCTAGACCTCTCTGTTCGATAACTCTCGCAACACCGATACCAGTGTGGTTGTTGTCAGCGAAGAAACCAACCAGGTCGGAATGGGCTATCAAAAGGTCTTCTGCTGCGTTGGCTGCTCTAGAAATGTCATTGTCAACATAGATCGTCGGAAGAACTGTCAGATTGGGTGCGATCTCCTTCAGTCTGTTGATGAAACCAGTGTCTCTGTCGGTAAGAACCTGGACACCAGCCATGGCGCTAATCAAACCAACTTTTCCGTCGAGAGGCTTGTTGTTAGCCTTTAGAGCCTCAACGAGCTTGTCGGCTGCCGCCGCTCCACCAACAGCGTTGTTCGTTGCGAGGAATGAATTGAAACCAGTATCATAGACGAAGTTGTCGATGAGAATTATCTTAATTCCCTGTTTGTATGCTTCGTCCAGAATCAGAGAAGGAGCTTCTGAACTTGTAGAAGAGATGACTATTGCATCAGGCTTCTTGTTAACAACATCTTCGAGTATGGATATCTGAAGATCGATATCGGCTTCGGACGGAGGTCCGTAGACCGTGACGTTAACTAGTCCCTGGAGATCGTGTTCGGCATTCTTGCCACCCACAATTGTGTACTGCCAGAAGTCAGAATCCGTTGCCTTGACTATAAAGGCAATTTCGTAAACTGCAAAACCTAGAGTGGCTCCGAAAAGGATAGAAGCCATAACGAGTAACATAAGTACTTTACGCATAAGCAAAACCCTCCTTATATGGTTGTTCTGTACATACGCACGTACACATGTACGTACAAACAAAATAATTATAGCAAGCGAACGAACTCGCAACAAATTTGAAAAACAGAGAGAATTTTCGTAATTAGAAGTTTGGAGTCAGAAAGAAGACATAATCGTCTTTAATCACTCTTGATCATCGCGGATTGCTTCTGGGAAGTTTAGCCCTCTGGAATCAGTCTTACTGTTCAGTTCTCTTTTCTTCGAATACATTGCAAGTTCTGCATTCCTAAGTACGTCATAAAAATCAGTTACAAGATCTTTCTTAGTGGCAACTCCAAAAGAGGCGCTAGCTTCCACAGAGAAACATCCCACCTTGCTCAGGTTTTCCTCTATCCTTGAGACGATTTCCTCTGCCTTTTCGGTGTCTGTTCTCAGAAGAAGGACAACAAACTCATCTCCACCCCATCGAACGACGAGATCCTCGTGCCTGCAGGATTCCTTAATTGTGCGAGATATCGTCTTCAGATAATCGTCGCCGTAGAAATGGCCGAAGGAATCGTTTAGTGCCTTCAGCCCGTTGACATCCGCAAAAATGACTGAAATCGGAAGATTTCTCGAAGTGTCAACCCTGGACACTTCTTCATCGAAGAAGGTCCTGTTGTAGAGGCCAGTCAGCGAATCGTGGAAAGCAAGGAAACGTATTTCTTTAGTTTTCTTGATCTTTTCAAAGGCTCCAAGAGCGTGAAGCATCAACAACTCGGCAAGCTCGGCATCTTCTTGTTTGAAGCTTCCCGATTCAATGGTGACCGTTTGAAAAACACCGTAATCTCCAATAGGAACACTAAGTACTGCCTTGATCTTACTGCTTGAAGGTCTTGCATCGATTTCCTTCGAAACGTTATCGATTATTATTGTTTTCCCCGTCTTCAAAGTCTTTCCAGCAATCCCCTCATATTTCGGAACGCGAGAGTTGACCTCAATGTTACCAGAATGTCTCTTGGCAACTAGATAGTCTCCTTCAACAACATCCAGACTGTAATAGTCGAAACTCAGAATATCGGTGGCCGCTTTCACTATTAGATCAAAAACTTCCTCTTCTTCTGTGCAGCTCTCCATCTTGAAGGCAATATCGTGGAGACTTCTTATCTTGGCCCTCAGGCGCTCGTTTTCAGTTGCCTTCTTCTCAAGCTCCTCGGTTCTTGCCTTGACACGTCTTTTAAGAGTGTGATTCCAGATCCAGAGGAAAAACAGACCAATGGCAAAGAAAACGAGAATTCCTGCGGCCACCAACAGATGCTTCTTATTCTGTTCGAACCAGTTTGCAGAGCCAAACCACTTCTCGAAAATCATGCCGTATTCCCCGCTCTCTCTTACAAGCAGGAGGCCCTTATTCAGTTTATTGAGAAGAACGAAGTCGTCTTTTGCCGTTGCGAAAGCGTAGTCTCTATCGAAGAGCGCGGTACTCGAAACTTCAAGATTATCGATCTTGTTCTCCTTGGCAAAGTAGAGACATTGGTACTTCTCGAAAAGACCAAAGTCGCCACTTCCTGAAGATAGAAGCTTCAGTCCCTCTATCGGAGATTCAACGGCAATGATTTTGTCTGTAATTGAATTCTCGAGCAGATAATCATGCATAACTCCGTTGCGCTGAACTACTATTTCTTTACCGAACAAGTCTTCAACCGTCGTTTCCTTTTGACCCTTTCTATAGAATATCCCCATATGGAGGGTATTGTGGGGAATCGAGAAGCTATATATCTTCTGTCTCTCGGGAGTAACAGCCATCCCTAATAGACCGTTAAGTTCTCCCGACTGAAGCTTTTCGACAACACTGTTCCACTCACCAAGCTCAATCTCAATATCCAGTTCGGCCGAGTCTGCAACCGCACGCATCAAATCGACATTGAAACCGATGGGCTTGCCGTTTTTATCAACAAACTCATACGGAGGATAAGCATTATCCCCGCCAAAAGTGAGCTTATCTGCAATTACTGATGTAAACAACAGAATCGATACAAGCAATGTTAGAACGATTTTATTCATTTTTCGATTCACCCCGGTCCCAAATATCATATCACGATCATTACAAAAAAAGAAAGTCTTCATGAAAAGCAGTCTATTGAGTATTGTCTGGAATAGCTATATTCATTACAAGTAGCAAATCTCGTAAGTTCTCACCTAACTTAAGAGTAATATAATCATAATTGTGCTCTATCAATTTGTTCACTTCCGACAAAATGCTGGTATTTCATTCTTTTCATTCAGTCATTAGTTTGGTTTTTTTGAACCGTAACGGTTTCACGGATTCTCTTCTTCCCGAATCAGACAGAACCAATTTCTCAAGCCGAGTTTGTTTACCTGCTGCTCTCCTGCGAGAAAGTGATCGACCTGTGTATTAATATTGAATAGAGATGACAGTTCGAGGGGGAGTTCATTTTGAAGATTCTTGTTCTTCTAAAACAAGTTCCGGATACCGATGAAGTTAAGCTCAATCCCGAAACGGGGACGATGATAAGAGAAGGAGTTGGGACAGTTATTAATCCGCTTGACCTTCATGCGCTGGAGACCGCTTTGAGGTTGAAGGAAGCAGGTGATCATTCGATCACCGTGGTCTCTATGGGACCTCCTGTGGCAGAAGAGGCCGTAAGAGAGGCGATTGCCATGGGAGCCGACAGGGCGGTTCTCCTTACAGACAGAAGATTTGCGGGAGCCGATACATGGGCCACAGCCATGGCTCTAGCGAGATTCGCGGATAGAGAAGGTCCGTTTGACCTGATCCTTGCTGGGGAAAAGGCAACAGACGGCGAGACAGGGCAGGTCGGACCCGAGACGGGAGCCATGCTGGGCATACCGGTAGCGACCTATGTTTCCAGCATAGTCGATCTCGAGGATAACGGGATTACCGTTGAACGCGAAGTAGAGGACGGCAAAGAGATATGGAATCTCCCTCTGCCTTCACTAATATCGGTGACAAAAGACGTTAACGAGCCGAGACTTCCGACACTGAGTGGCAAGAAACTGGCGAAAGATGCGCCCATTGAGAGAATCGGAAACGATTCTCTTGCAATGGATCCATCGGAGACCGGTCTGACTGGCTCACCTACGAGAGTAGTAAGGATAGGAACCCCAAAACTCTCAAGAAAGGTCGAGATGTACGAAGGAAGCGATCTAAAACATGGGATAGATGAGATAAAAAAGAGACTGCTTCCATATCTGGTGGTGAATCATGAGTGATCTCCTGGTAATCGCAGAAAGAAGAGGAAGCGAAATCCATTCGAGTACATATGAACTACTGGGGAAGGCTCGCGAGCTTTCACTCAAGCGTCCCTTCAACGTTTCGGTAGCGGTCCTCTCTGACAATCGACTTGATGAAGATGCAACGGCATCGCTCTTCTCCGGTGGGGCCGACAAAATTATCATGGCTATAGATAAGAGTCTTGGAAGATTCAACTTTGAGCCCTACACAAAGACTCTTGCCGCGATCGTCAAGAAACTCTCGCCGGAAATCGTGCTTGCCCCGGCGACGACTTCGGGGAGAACCTACATGCCCGGACTGGCGGCGCTGTTGAAGACCGGCCTTACTGCCGACTGCACCGGACTGGATATTGAGGAGGACACAGGAAATCTGCTGCAAACCAGACCGGCAATCGGGGGCAATATAATGGCTACGATCAAGACCCCTAACCACAGGCCCCAGATGGCAACGGTCAGGCCAAAGACATTCTCGGCCTTGAAGGAACCCTACATGGGAAACGGCGAAGTGGAATCCTTCGAGGTTACTCCAGAGATGATCGAGACAAACGCAACGCTTCTCCAGTTCAAACCAATAGGCGAAGGAAAGAAAGGCGTTCAAGACGCAGAGGTAATAATCGCGGGAGGGATGGGTCTCAGAAAAGTTGAGAACATGGAACCGATCTACAGACTTACAAAGCTGATTAATGGGACCGTAGGTGCTTCAAGAAAGATCGTTGATTCAAAGTGGATCGGACATGAAGCCCAGGTAGGACTGAGCGGCCACACGGTCAAGCCGAAGATCTACATCGCTGCAGGAATTTCCGGAGCCGTTCAGCACATTGCAGGAATGCAGACTGCTGAATTCATAGTTGCAATAAACAGAGACAGAAACGCAGCGATATTCAACTTTGCAGACATCGGGCTTGTAGGAGATGCCGTAGAGATCTTGAACGATCTCGTAGAAGCTCTCGAGTCGGAGGTGAAGAAGTGAAATACGGACAGCTTAATGCCAACCTAATAGAAGAGCTTCAAAGGCTTCTACAAATCCCTGTGAAGTACGACGAAGAGTCTCTGGATCGATACTCGAGAGATGAGACGGCAGAAGTGAAAGCCATAAGACCCGAGGTAATTACTTTCCCGGTGAGCACTGCCGAGGTTTCGAAGATTATGAGATTTGCAAATGAGCATCTGATTCCAGTAACTCCGCGTGGAGCAGGAACCGGACTATCCGGAGGTGCAGTTCCGTCTTTCCGGGGAATTGTCATGAGTTTTGAAAAGATGAACAAGATCCTTGAATTCGACGAAGCCAACATGATGATTACTTTGGAGCCGGGGGTTATCACCGGAGAGATCCAGAAACTGGCAGACAGGCACAACCTTGTTTACGGGGGGGATCCCTGCAGCAGCGAAAGCTCATCGATCGGGGGTAACGTTGCTGAGAATGCCGGCGGAAATAAGGTCATGAAGTATGGGCCCACCGGATTTCACGTTTACGGTCTCGAGGTGGTTCTACCTTCCGGTGAGGTGACAACTTTCGGCGGGAAGAGGCTCAAAGATGTCAGCGGATTTGACTTCGTCCACCTCTTGGTCGGTTCGGAAGGAACTCTTGGAATAGTGACCAAAANNGCTCCTTCCGAAGCCGAAGTATTCCGTGGCACTGCTCGTGCCCTATCCAGATATTGATACTGCGATATCAGCAGTGCCGAAACTAATGAGCGGCTCCGGAGTTGTTCCGACTTCTCTTGAATTCATGGACGCCTCATCTATCAAAGCAGCCTGCAGATTCCTGAATGTGGAGTTCCCATACGCAGATGCCGGAGCCCATCTGATAATTGAAGTAGAAGGCAACAGCAAGGATTCGGTATTCGATGATTACGTCAAACTCGGAGAAGCCGCTATCGAAGCGGGCGGTCTTGAGGCCTTCGTGGCGGACAACAGAAATACAAGAGACAAACTATGGAAGGCAAGAAAATCGATTGCTGAAGCCCTCGCTGCAATAAGCCCAATACACAGCATGGAAGACGTCTCCGTTCCGATGGCAAGTATACCAAAACTGATAAAAGCCTCCGAAGAGATAGCCGAGAAGTATGGTCTTGAGATGATCTCCTTTGGTCATGCAGGCGATGGAAATGTGCACGTAACCTTCATAAAGGGGAACCTTCCTCAAGACCAATGGGACAGAACTCTCCCGCTGGCCGAGAAAGAGCTCTTTGACGAAACCACAGAGTTGGGGGGCTGTATCAGCGGAGAACATGGTATAGGAATCAAGAGAAAGAAGTATCTCGCATCGATAATCGATGAATCCCAGCTTGAACTAATACGCGGCATAAAGAAGGCCTTTGACCCGAACAATGTGCTCAATCCAGGGAAGATTGTCGATCTTTGAAAGAGGGGAGAGCCGTGGTAGGGGGTTGGTAAGA
>NZ_DJHG01000027.1:0-4515 GCF_002432955.1 Mesotoga sp. UBA5825
GCTTCGTTCATCCAGAACTCGATGAGATGCCTGCGTGTCTTGGATTTCTCTGCTCTGAATGTCGGTCCAAGATTGTAAACTTTTCCTAGAGCCATGGCTGCTGCTTCAAGATAAAGTTGCCCCGTCTGAGCGAGGTAAGCCTTCCCGTAATCGAAGTAGTCTATCTCGAATGTATTGCCTGCGCTCTCGCCAATCGAGCCGGTGAAGATAGGTGTGTCGATGAGGATGAAGCCGCGGTCATTGTAAAACTCTCTGACTGCTCTAATAATCTCGTGGCGGATCCTCAGGACATGAGTCTGCCGCTGCGTTCTTAGCCAAAGATGCCTGTTGTCCATCAGAAAATCGATTGAATGATCCGGTTTGTTTATCGGGAAGTCTTTCTCGGGGATCTGAACAATCTGGAGATCCTCCACGAAAAGTTCGACTCCGCCTGGAGCTCTTTCTTCTGCCTTCACAAGTCCCGAAACAATCACGCTTGACTCCATCTTAAGTGAAGCCGCTACCTGGAATACGCTTTCTGGGACGCTTGACTTCTCGACGATGCCCTGAATGAAGCCTGAGCCGTCCCTCAAGAAAAGGAACTGAATCTTCCCGCTCGATCTCCTTCTTCTAAGCCAGCCCCTTATCTGTACGTGTTCGTTTATATGTTTACTAAGTGAAGAAATCTCTGCGACTTTCATCAAGCACCTCCAGCAACAACTCGTCAGCTTCAATTATAGCAAAAACCCGGGGCTAAACCCCGGGTCAATCATTACGATAGCTCTTCTGCTATATTGTGCCTGAGTCAATAAGAACCCAGATGGATATTCCAAGAGCTGCCAGAGAACTCACAGTAGAAAGAATCAACCAGGGAGAAGTCTTCTTCTGAAGAGCCTCTACATCCTGCTTTGTGGCTGCATCAATCGTTGCGCTGTTGATTTCGGCTACTCTCTCAGAGAGGTTTACGATTACTGGCTGAGTCTCCAGATCGCTTATTTTCACATATCTCTCGAGGTTCACCACGGTTGTATTCAGTCTTGATTCCAATGAGTCTGTTCTGGTCTTGAGAGCCTTGATTTCGCTCTCATTCTTTCCAAGCTGAGTATTGATAGTATCCATGCTGAGAGAAATCTTTGACAGGTTTGCATCTACCGAGACGTTCAGCATATCCATTGCTTCATTCATCCTTGCCTCTAGTTCAGCAACACTCGCCTGACTTGCAGCGAAGTTCTTGGACTGTTGATCGGTAAGGGCGTTGAACTTCGTATTCAGTGCATTCAAGTCGCTTCTCAGAGAGGATACTGTGCTGATAGAAGACTTCAGTCCAGCCAGTTCATTCTCGTGAATAGTGACGATTTCATTTATCGCGTTTATGCTTCTCTGAAGATTGCCGATATCGCCTTTGATGATTCCGGTTTCCGAAGTGAAGTCCTTCCTCAAAGTCTCGATATCCTTGGTAAGCAATTCGTTCGAATTCTTTACCTTGGCAAGCTCGTCAACACCTGCGTAGAGATTCAAATTCGCCTTTAGGTCGGTCCTCGTCACATAGTTCTGCAAATCACCGATCTTCGCGTAGTCAGAGGAAATCGCATTGATTCTCGCAGAAAGCTCATCGAGTTTGCTTACAGCATCGGCGGGAAGCCTCACATTTGCGATCTGATTCTCCAGTGAAGAAATCTTGTTCTGAAGATCTCTAACAGTCGCCACATTTGCAGTCACTGTCGCCATTGATTCTTTTAGAGATGCGATCTCAATAGCGTTTGCAGAAGCTCTGTTTGTAATCGTACTGAGCTTCGCATCGTAGTCGCTTAGTGAAGACGAGAGAGATCGAACAGCAGAGTCTAGAGTGGATATAGATCTTTCGTTTGAAGAAAGCGAACTCTGGATTGTGCTGATGTTTCCGCTAAGAGTATCAACTCTTCTCACAGCATCGTTGACTCTCGATTCCATGACGGCAAGATTTGACATGGAGTTCTGAACGTTTTGAACGTCAACGGCCAGAGTATCGAGCTTCTTCGTAGTCAGAGAAAGGTCCTCGACGAACTTCATGATCTGCTGCCTCAAGGATTCAACAGTGCTCTGAGATACGCTCCCGTTGGTGGAAATTCCAAGAGAACTGATTCTGTTCTCCAAAGCAGTGATCCGTAACTGAAGATCCATGGTATCGATTAGCCTTCCGCTAGAATCGGTAAGGGCAAGCTCGAGAGCTTCAAGACGGGACATGATAGTTCCATCGACAGTACCTGACTGCTGAACAGTGCCATGCTTTGCGAAATTCAGCTCAACATAATCGAGTGTCTTCTTCAGCATTACCGCTGTCTGATATCTTGTGAGTGGATCGTTTCCATTGAAGTAAGTCCTGCCATCGGCTTGAACAATACCTGTCAGAATGCCTAGGTCAGAAAGTCTCATCACCGCATCGTATGCCCAGTGATTTGAACTAACGTCTACATAATTGACGGCAGCGAAAGCTGAAGTAAATGCCAGACCGAAAATAAGCAGTGAGGCAAGTAAGAGTTTCATTTTCAATTTCTACACCTCCCCGAAGGAAATATTCTAAATGATTCTACCACAAATCGAGATTCCATCCTAGAAAGTGGCATGGTAATATTAACTCTGTGGGAGGTGTTGGTGTTGAAGAAAAGGACGCACACCTGTGGCGAATTGACGGCATCCGACACGGGAAAAGCAGTAACACTCAACGGCTGGGTCGATCGTATCAGGGACCTTGGGGGTATCAAGTTCGTTCAAGTTAGGGACAGGTATGGCTTGACGCAAGTTGTTTTCAGTCCTCAGAATGTTAACCTCTATAGCCAGGCCTTAAAGCTGGGAAACGAGTTCTGCATTTCGGTAACTGGATCTGTGAGAAAGAGGCCTGAGGATGCTGTAAATAAGAAGCTCCCCACAGGAGAAATCGAAATCCTTGCCTCCGAATTGGAACTCCTTTCAGATGCAGAAGTACCGCCTATTTATATAAACATAGACGAAGAGTCCTCAGAAGAGATGCATCTCAAGTATAGATATCTCGATCTAAGACGCCCGAAGATGCAGCGCAATGTATTGACCAGGCATCGTTTTGTGCAGGCGGCAAGGGAGTATCTAAACAGCAATGGATTTGTGGATGTGGAGACTCCTATTCTCGGGAAATCTACCCCTGAGGGGGCCAGGGACTTTCTCGTACCCTCGCGGTTGAAACCCGGGAAGTTCTACGCTTTGCCCCAGTCTCCTCAAATCTTCAAGCAGTTGCTGATGGTTTCTGGTTTCGACAGGTACTACCAGATCGCAAAGTGCTTCAGAGACGAAGACTTTCGGGCCGACAGGCAACCTGAGTTCACGCAGATAGACGTTGAGATGTCTTTTGCAGATGAAGAGGATGTCTTCTCTATTGCCGAGGGTTTGATGAAGCATGCATTTGCAGAGGCTGTCTCGGCAGATATTCCGACTCCATTCCGGAGATTCACCTATCAAGAGGTTGTCGACCTTTATGGCAGCGATAAGCCTGACACCAGATATGGGATGGAGATAAGAGACATCACGGAGGTTTTTGCTGGAACTGAGTTCAGAGTCATAAATGAAGCGATAAATAGAGACGAATGTGTAAAGGGATTGCTTGTCAAAGGTAAGGCGGACCATTTCTCGAGGAAGAAACTGGACGAGTATACCGCCTTGGCAAGAGATAGTTCCCTGGGGGGTCTGATGTGGGCAAAGGTAGAGGGTGACGGTTTGAAATCCTCTATTCTGAAGCATTGTCCCGATGAACTCGAGAAAATGATTTCCTTCTTCAAAGCGGAAAGAGGAGATCTAGTGCTCTTCTCAATTGGCGAGAGTGTTGCACTTTCCAAAGCTCTTGGACAGATAAGAGGAAAGGTAATTAAGGAAGAGGAGTTTTCGGTAGAGGGGTTTGACTTCCTCTGGGTTACTGATTTTCCGATGTTCTCCTACAACTCGGAGGAAGGACGGATTGAGGCCGAACACCACCCCTTCACTATGCCTGATTTAGAAGACCTCGAAAAGTACGCCGAAACCGATCCGCTAAGAGTTAGATCCAAGGCTTATGATCTGGTTCTCAACGGATATGAAGTTGCAAGCGGATCGGTCAGAATACACAGGAGAGATATACAGAGCAGAGTATTCGATCTTATTGGGCTTTCGCGTGAAGAGGCGGAGGAGAAGTTCGGCTACTTGCTAGATGCCTTCAAGTACGGTCCGCCTCCGCATGCGGGAATCGCACCTGGACTAGACAGAATAGTTGCTATAATCGTCGGAGCTCAATCTATAAGAGAGGTTATTGCCTTTCCGAAGGTAGCTAGCGGTGCCGATTTAATGACATCTGCTCCATCCGAGGTTTCCCGCAAGCAACTGGATCTTCTGAAGCTCCAGGTAAGGGACGCGGGGGACTAGATTTGAGGATTGCGATCGACGGTCCCGCCGGATCAGGAAAATCGACTGTAGCTAGACTTGTAGCATCAAGACTGAATTTCACTTACATAGACACCGGTGCGATGTACAGAGCGCTTGCCCTCAAGGCAAGAGAGG
>NZ_DJHG01000027.1:4535-9678 GCF_002432955.1 Mesotoga sp. UBA5825
GTTTCTCCGATCTCGCATCGATGACGGAGTTGATGAGTCATACATATTTTTCGCTCTCTGATTCGGGCATAACGTTAGACGGCACTCCGGTCGGCGATGAAATAAGAACGAGAGAGGTATCTCTTCTATCTTCGGACATTGCCAGGTACTCGTATGTCAGGGACTTCCTTACGGAGCAACAAAGAAGTCTTTCAAGACAAGGCAACGTAGTCATGGAAGGCCGTGACATAGGAACAGTGGTTATTCCCGAAGCGGAGTTGAAGATTTTTCTTACTGCCTCGGTGATCGAGAGGGCAAGAAGAAGGCTAGAACAACTCAGATCGAGTGGAATTGCCGCTGATTTAGAGGAGATACTAGCCGAAATCGAAAGCAGAGACCACAACGACTCAACTAGATCAGTTGCACCGCTAAAGCCTGCTGCGGATGCCGTTACGTTAGATACGACGAAGATGGGTATCGAGGAAGTGGTTTCTACCATAGTGACCCTTGCGGAGAAGAGGCAGAAAGTGCACCTTGCGAAATCTGTAGGGTTTTGTTACGGAGTCGACAGGGCAGTCAGAGAAACGATTAAGCTTCTAAAATCAGGAAAAAAAGTTTTCGCGACGGGAGAGATCGTTCACAATGAGAAGGTGATGAACGATCTCAGGGAGCTGGGTCTTGAAGTAATCGAAGACAGACTGTTGAATGAAAAACATGATGGTGTTGCAGTAATAAGGGCTCATGGAGTAGATCCGGCTTCGGAGGAGAAATTACGACACGTTTTCGATGAAGTAATAGACCTTACTTGTCCTATAGTGTACAATGTATTTAGCCTGGCGGTCGATCTCGAGCAGCAAGGCAACTTTGTTGTGGTATATGGCAAGAAGAACCACCCGGAAGTTACGGCTCTTTCGGGTAGGCTCGACAAGTATCTCATTGTGGAACCGGGAGATGACTATAACGAAGTATTGAAAGAGTTTGAAGGTCTTGAACGTGTTGCGATCGTTTCGCAGACTACGATGAGCAACAGCGATTTCAAGGAGTTCGCGGAGTTTATTAAGGAAAAGCTTCGGGGTCGTGTAACCGTTCATAACACTATTTGCAAGGTCACAATCCAGAGAGAATCGGAGGCAGAACGACTTGCAGGCGTAGTTGATACGGTTATTGTGATAGGTGGGAAGAACAGTTCAAATACAAAGAAGCTTGTAAGAATAGTAGAGAGACTCGGTAAAAAGGCGCTTCATGCAACAGATCTATCGGATCTTCCTCAAGGTGATATGGGGAAGGTTGCCCTGATTAGCGGTACATCAACTCCGTACGAACAAATCCAGAAGATACTGGATTACATAGACAAAATGAGGGAGGTAACCAACAATGGAAGAGAAAATGAAACAGCAAGATGAAAACCTGAGCATGGAGGAAATATTTGAACGGATGGATGTTTCCTCGGCAAGGAAAGGAAATAGAAAGGATGCAGAGGTTTTCTCCGTCCAGCCTGATGGACTGATGGTGATTATGGACGGGAAGCTCGATGGGTTCGTTCCTGCGGATCAATTAGTGAATGATCTAGAAGAGTACAACGTTGGAGATAAGATAGAAGTCATGGTCATCAAGACGAACGAAGAGGAAGGAAGAAGCACTGTTTCTGAAAAGAGAGTCCATGCCAGGCAAGCAGTCAGCAAAGTTGAGAAGGCTTACAGAGAAGGCAAAGCCATTGACGGGAAGATAGTTTCGGAGACGAACGCCGGGTACAATGTGCGGCTTTTGAAGACGGTACCCGCATTTCTTCCAGGCTCAGAGTCGGGAATCCGAAAGGGAGATCCGGCTCCAGAAGGAACAATGAAGTTCAAGGTCATAAGATTTAAGAGACAACGAAATGGAATAAACGTAGTAGTTTCGCTAAAAGCATTTCAGGAAGAAGCAATCAATGCCTACTTCAAGACAATCGAAGTCGGCCAGGAACTGGAAGGCAAAGTCGAGTCAATAAAGAATTTCGGCGCCTTCGTGAAGCTAAACGACAATGTAACTGCGCTTATTCCGGCATCTGAAATGAGCTGGGATCCTAGTGTGAGGATAAGCGATCTGCTGAAGCCCGGTGAGACGGTCAGGACAAAGGTAATTGGAATCGATGAAAAAGGGAAGAAGATATCTCTCTCGCTTAAGCAGATGACGGAAGATCCTTGGTCGACCTTGAAGGAAAAATACGAAGTCGATTCTACGGTCGTTGGAACGGTAAAAAACATCACCCCGTTCGGTTTCTTCGTATCGCTTGAGCCCGGAGTGGAAGGATTAGTACACATTTCAGAAGTATTCTGGGGCAACATCAAGAAGGATCTCAAGAGTGTTGTAGAAGTTGGAGACGAGGTCAAAGTGAACATCAAGGAGATAAACGAAGAAAAGCGGACCCTTTCACTCTCTTACAGGGAAGCCCTGGGCGACCCGTGGGAAAACATCGGCGACAAGTACAAAGAGGGAGACGTTCTAAAGGCTAAGACTGCAAAGGTATTGCCTACCGGTGTAATTCTTGAGCTTGAAGAGTACGTATCTGGATTTGTTCCGGTATCTGAGGTCTCGTGGAACTTCGTCGATAGAATCGAGGATGTTGTTAAAGAAGGAGAAGAAATAGAGGTAAAGATACTTTCTATAGATACGGTTAACAGGAGAATGAGGCTGAGCATAAAACAGGCAACTCCCGATCCCTGGGAAAAGGTTTCCGAAGAGCTTTCTGTAGGAGATCAAGTTAGTGGGACCGTGACAAGACTCACGAAGTCTGGAGCAATAATCATGGTCGACTCATACGGTGTTGAGGCCTTCTTGCCCGTTTCGCAGGTATCTCTTGAGCGGACAGAGAATATCGAGGACTCGGTTGAAGTCGGTAAGCATGATCAATTCAAGATAATCCGTTTGGTTTACGACCCGGATAACGACACTCGAAACATGGTTGTGTCGATAAGGCAGCTCATAAAAGATAAAGAAGCGGCCGAGACCGAGAAAGTTCTCAAGGATTTCAACGATAATGGAACCGTCAGTTCCAACAGCCTTGGAGAAATGATTAAGAATCAGCTTGAGGAAGAAGGAGAAAGCCTCTAGTGGCCACCGTCCTGATAATCGGACGACCAAATGTTGGAAAGTCGACTCTATTCAATAGACTTGTTGGTGGTAGGAGAGCTATAGTTGATGACATTCCGGGGGTTACCCGCGACTTCACGGTAGGGAGAGTTAACTGGCAACAGAGAACCTTTCAGCTTGTAGACACATGTGGACTATTTGAGAATCCAGAAAACATTGTTGAAGAAAAGATGAAAGAGGTCACCCTTGAGCTTCTGAATGAGGGCGACCTCATTCTTTTTGTTGTCGATGGAAGAAGCGGGCTTACAAGTGCCGATATCGAACTCGCAGATTACTTGAGAAAGCAGAGACTTGAAGTGATCTTCGTTGCCAACAAGGTTGAGAACCCCGATAACTTTTATTCAAGTATGGGAAACGAGATCTTTTCACTTGGTTTTGGAGATCCCATAAAGGTATCCTCGGCCCACGGTCTTAACATCGATTTGCTTTTCGACGAGATCTTCGATCGATTGACGTCGCTGGGACACTCGATAGAAGTGGAAAGTGGCGAAGAAAGCGATCTGAAAATAGCAATTGTCGGTAAGCCAAACGCGGGAAAGTCCTCTATCTTCAACTGGATAGTCGGCAGTCCAAGAAGCCTTGTGACTGAAGTCTCTGGGACAACCCGAGATACAGTCGACGAGACTGTTGTTGTAGACGGTATACCAATGACCTTCATTGACACTGCAGGAATCAGGAAGAAGTCTAAGGTGAAGGTAATGAATGTTGAATACTACAGCGTAATGAGAGCAATTGACGCTCTGGAGAGATCAGATATCATAATTATGGTAATTGACTCGACGGACGGAGTTGGCAATCAAGACCAGCGTATCGCTGGACTTGCTGAAAAGAACGGTAAGGCGACCATTGCTGTCTTCAGCAAATCGGACCTCGCTGATGAAAGACGCAGGAAGGCATTGCTGCGAACCTTCAAACAGGACCTGTACTTCATAGACTATAGTCCCGTTCTCTTCACCTCAACTGAGACCGGCGAAGGTATGGACGATCTTATCGACAACATTAGGCTTGTAAGTAAGAAGATAGACCTAAGAATTCCGACCGGCCTTCTTAACACTCTCATTCAGAGATACTCGGAGGGAACGCCGGCACCCGGCAAGGGGAAGAAGCGAGGCAAGATATATTACGGTTCTCAGATCTCCACCAGGCCGCCGATAATAATGCTGAATGTAAACGACCCTACGCTCTTTACCGAGCCTTATCTTAGAGGGATTCGAAACACGATTCGGCTTAATTTCGATCCATACGAAGGAACTCCAATCTTCTTGAAACTCAGGAGGAAGAGATGAGGTACGTACTATTTGCTCTTGTTGGATATATTATGGGTTCCATCCCCTTCAGTTTCATAGTACCGCTTGTTAAGGGCGTGAATATTACCAGGGTGGGCAGTGGAAACGTAGGTGGAACAAACGTTCTTAGAAGCATGGGGGGCTATGCCGGTGCCATTGCCATGATTCTGGATGGGGTGAAGGCCTTCATTCCCGTGATAATCGCTAGAGCTGTCTTTGGAGTCTCATTGCCCGAGGGTATGATGATCGGTTTCTTTGCAGCAGTGGGCCACAGCTATTCGGTTTTCCTAAGATTCAGAGGTGGCAAAGCCGTCGCCTGCACAGTGGGGACGCTTTCAGGGACATTACCGTGGTATGTTGCGGTCTTCTTTGGGATATGGATACCGATCGTTCTGCTCACTAAATACGTTTCCCTTGGTTCAGTTCTTGCTCTGGCAATTTTATCTAGCATCCTCTTCCTGACTGAAGGCTACGCCGTAGGTCTTTGGATGCTCGCCTTCTTCGGGCTGTCTCTGTTCAGACACCGGAAGAATGTCGCCGCTCTTCTCAGAGGCGAAGAGAGAAAAACGGATTTGATAGAAGCATTCAAGAGAAAACGCAATTAAATGAAAAACCGATAGACCTCTTCAAAAGTAGGAAGTGATGCCTTTCCGTGCATAGCGATCTGGTGAGGCCGGCATTGCGTCCCGCCGAAGGCGGCACTGTGTCTTACTTCAGCGGTGACTGGCTTTACTCTCGCCTTCTCGTGA
>NZ_DJHG01000072.1:0-21175 GCF_002432955.1 Mesotoga sp. UBA5825
TTCCAGCGTGACAGAGATGATGAGAAAGTCGTGCCAGTTATGAGGTTGCGGCTTTTTTTATTTTGAGTGATCTTTCCCTGATGTTTGTTAGTCATAGTTTCGTGCAGCAGTTTCTTTCATATTCGGAACAGTGGGGTGATGTATTTGCGGCGCCGAACTCGGGAAGCGCTTACCGGCTGGGCAACTGTCTTACCAGCGTTGGTAGTTCAGGTGATATTCATTTATTTGCCACTTGTGTGGGCTTTCTATGTCTCTTTCTTTAGCTGGAACATGATTAGGCCAATGAGGTATGTAGGATTTCAGAACTATGAAAGACTTTTTTCGTCGGCCGACTTCTGGAACTCCATGAGTGTAACAGGCATCTACATTCTTGGTACGGTCATTCCTTCGGTTATCATTGGGCTCTTACTGGCAGCTCTTCTCAATATTGAATGGATAAAGGGAAGAGGAATCTTCAGGACGCTCTTCTACATTCCGGTTATCACTTCAATGGCCGCTGCTGCAGTAATATGGGGTTGGCTGTATGAGCCGAATTTCGGGTTAATTAACTATTTCCTGTCTTTCTTTGGTATAAAGAACATCAAATGGTTAAGTGATCCGAATTATTCGCTTCTTGCATTGATAATCGTCGGTGTCTGGAAGCGTATAGGTTATAACATGGTTCTCNNGGTTATAACATGTTTCTCTTCCTCGCCGGGTTGCAGACTATACCAAGAAGCTACTACGAAGCGGCTGAGATAGACGGAGCTACTGCGTGGAGCAAATTCAGGAGGATCACGCTCCCTCTTTTATCGCCGACGACTCTGTTCGTTTTCATTATGCAGTTCATCGCTTCGTTCAGGGTGTTCGTCTCCGTTTCTGTTATGACGAGCGGAGGACCGGCGAAGAGCACACAGGTTATTACCTATTATCTGTATGAGAATGCATTCCGTTATCTGAAATTCGGATACGCATCGGCGATTGCTGTTGTTATGTTTGCTATGATGATCATACTCACCCTGTTGCAGTTTAGGCTGAGCAAAAGGAGGGTGCATTATCAATGAGAAGAAAACCTGCCCTGCCGATAAGGCTAATTGTCTACGCAGCGATCGTTTTTGTAGCGGTAATCATCAATCTTCCTTTCTTCTGGATGCTTGTTACCTCGTTCAAAACAGAAGATGCCGCTTTTTCGATTCCGCCAAGCTTTCTGCCGACAATCTTCGACTTGCGGAATTTCGTGAAGGCTTTTGAACTCATTCCACTTGCCAGATATATTGGGAACACGCTCTTTGTAGCTCTTACTGTAATGTTCCTCCAGTTGATCTTTAACTCGCTTGCGGCTTACGGGCTAGCCAGGATAAAGTTCAGAGGAGCCAATATCGTTTTCATGATCTTGATCGGAACTCTAATGGTACCGCCTGAAGTTACCATGGTTCCACTTTATGTGTTAGTCAAACAATTCGGTTTCATCGATAAGTACCTGGCGCTCATTGTTCCGTTTATGAGTTCGGCCTTTGGGATATTTCTATTGCGTCAATTCTTCATGGGTATTCCAAGAGAACTTGAAGAGGCAGCAATCATAGATGGAGCAAGCAGAATGAAGATTTTTGTGAGGATTATACTGCCGTTATCTAAGCCGGCTCTCTATACTATGGCTTTATACACATTTCTTGCACACTGGAATGAATACATGTGGCCGTTGATAGTAATCAATGATGCAAAGAAGCAGATGATTCAAGTTGGTATTTCCCAGTTTGTTAGCGGTTGGGAGACTCAGTGGACACTGCGAATGGCGGCCTCCACGACGGCTGTAATTCCGATTATAGTCATGTTCTTCTTTGTTCAAAAGCAGTTTGTGGAAGGTATAAGTATTTCGGGGTTGAAAGAGTGACCCAAATTTCGAAAGGGGAGGTTTTTTTATGAAAAGAACATTTCTAATCGCACTTCTAGTAGCCGTTGCTGCGATAGGATTCGCTGCACCGGTGAAGGTAACAATGTGGTATGCCCAGACGGGCATATACTCCCAGACACTCCTGGATATTGCAGCGGAGTTCAATGAACTGCATAAGGGAGAGATTGAGGTTGAGGCTGTTTACACGGGAAATTACCAGGATACCATGCAGAAGCTTCTTGCAGCCATGGTAGCTGGTGACGTTCCAAATCTTGCACAGATTGAGCAGGCAAGGATAGGTCAGTTTGTTGATGGAGGTGTATTCCAGGATCTCAATTACTTCATCGAAAGAGATCCAGAATTTGCTGCAACACTCGACGATTTCTGGCCGAGATTCATCCAGGCAAATACCTATGAACAGGGATTGCTTGGGTTCCCGTTGAACTGCAGCACCCCGTTGATGTACATCAACAGGGATCTCTTCAGACAGGCGGGCCTTGATCCAGACAATCCTCCAAAGACCTGGACAGAGGTCTATGCCGCCGCCAAGCAGATAAAGACGTTGGGCGAAGATATCTTCGGTTACAGATTTGGAATTGACGACTGGCTTCTCGAAGCCTACATCTGGCAGTTCGGTGGGCAGATCATCTCGGAAGACGGAAGAGAAATGCTTATTTACTCTCCGGAGACAGTTGCGGCATGGAATTTCTTCCAGAAGGGAGTTAGGGAAGGAATATTCATATTCGGAGTTAGCGGCGGAAATGAACTAGACTTGTCTGGAAGAATCGCGATGGTAGTCCGTTCAACCGGTAGTCTTGGTTATCTTATACAGAACGCAAAGTTTGATCTTGGCGCAACTACGATGCCCAGTCAGGTTAAGGAAGTTGTTCCGATCGGTGGAGCCAATGTCTTTATGTTCTCCGCAAGACCTCAGGCAGAGAAGGATGCAGCTTGGGAGTTCCTGAAATTCCTCACTGCTACTGAGAATACGAAGAGATGGTCACTGGCCACGGGTTACATGACCAGCAGAATCTCTGCCTTCGAGTCTCCGGAGATTCAGAAGATCATGACAGACGATCCAAGATTTGCTCTCACTTATCAACAGCTGAGAGACAGCGCTGTTAGGAGACCTTGGTATGGACCATATCCAGAAGTACATGCAATGATAACTTCTGCCTGGGAAGATGCAATGTCTAACCCGACAAAAGACGTTGATGCAATTCTGAAGAATCTACATAAAGAAGCTCAGTACGTACTCGACGACTACTACTTTTGATCCATTGTGAACATGCTGAGGGCAGCGTTGGCTGCCCTCTTTTTTAGAGGTGATGTTATGAAGAAGTTTCTGGTAATTGTTTTCCTCGTTGCCGCCACACTTATCTTTGGTCAAGTTTTCTTTGGAAACATCCACGCACACACTTCGTATTCTGACGGTCAAGGTACTCCAGAAGAAGCCTTCGAACACGCAAGAAATTCCGGTGTTGTTGACATACAGGCAATAACCGACCATGACCACGATCTAAACTACAAATTGACAGATGGTTCGTGGAAGCTGGATAGGATTATTGAGATGGCAAAGAAGTACACCGTGGAAGGTGAGTTCATCGCCATATCTGGCTTTGAATGGACATTGACAAGTCGCGGTCATATAACGATCTACAACACATCGGAATGGATTGACAGAAGCACTACAGACCTTTACGATATTTATCAGTGGATAGTGGATAGAGAGGCAACTGCTCAATTCTGCCACCCTGGAAGGAAGTACGGTGATTTCTTCGATTTCGAATACTTTCCTAAAGTTGATCTTTATATAAACACTATTGAAGTAGGAAACGGGGCAGGGTCCAATTCGAACAATGTGATTAAGGAAGAGTATTTCGAAAGATATCAGCGAGCACTGAATCGGGGTTGGCACGTGGGAGCCTCTGCCAATCAAGACAATCATCAAAAGCAGTGGGCTACTGTTAATGACGCAAGAACTGCGTTCGTTATTGATGAGTTGACTACGGATAAGGTTTACGAAGCTCTCAAGACAAGAAACATCTATGCCACAGAAGATAGAAACGCCTACATAGCATTCGTCACTGAAGTGGCAAAGATGGGCGACATTCTGTACGACATTCATAAGGCAACTCTGCGTGTTGAGTATAGCGATCCCGGGGAACCTGTAAGAAGGGCCGCAGTATACAGCAACAATGGAGTCATTGAACTTGACGTTTCCGGTGATGAGTGGATCATAGAACTGAACGTTGATAATCCGCTTTCATACAACTGGTACTTCGTAAAGATCGACCAAATCGATGGGAATGAAATCGTCTCGTCGCCAATCTGGTTTCAAAGCAGCACTAACAAATATCTTCTGAATGCGAGAACAATCAATCCAAAGCCGGTGAAGGGGCTTCCATTTGAAATCGGCTTCGACCTCATCAACTCTCTTCGAGAGGATCAACTGATTTCCGTTGAAGTGAAGAGCGGAGAGAAGACTATTTTGGATAAAGACTATGAAGTCTCTTCTATGACTTGTGCGGAAATAACTGAGACTCTTGAAACGGAAGAAGCGGCCCTAGACTTCTTCGTTGACGGTGAACTTGCATTCAGAATCAACGTTGATTTCGTAAGCTTCTTAGCGCACCTGGATACTTCTCACGAGAACTACTTTGTGACTGAATTGAAGCCTTTGACGCAGTTCTTTCTGGAACTCGGGGGTGAAGTGAGACCAGTAATTGGGGAGTTGACGGAGAAAACTACTTTCAGCGGTCAGGTGCTGATTCTTCCCTTGCCTGATTCAGATACTTTCATGAAGGACTTTATGGAGATCTCAGAGAAACAGATCGATTTCATTGTTGATTACGTGGAAAATGGAGGATTGCTGGTCATTGTCCTTGCAAAAAAGGAGATCACTCACTCATCTATAGAGAGCTACAAGTTGCTTTTCGAGAAACTGCCATGGGTGGTTGAACTTGAAAATGGCGGCAGGTCAGTTTCTGGAACGAGTACAGGAAATCTGGAAATCGAGAACGGCGGCGGAGTTGTAATACTTACTTGGGACGAGGCGACTGGAAAGGCCTCAATAGATGAAGGAACAAAAGGGTACATCGAGTTAAAACTGGGTCTGAGATGAAGTGAGGGATTGATTTGTCTATTTTGGAGAGTTTCACACTCGGCGAGAAGGGAAAAAGGATATTCGGAATTATTGAGCGCCCAGCAACAGGGAAAAGCTTTTCTACGGTCCTTATGTTTCACGGATTTACAGGCGAACACATCGTGTCAACGTTCAAATTCCCTCGATTATCGAGGAGATTGGTCGAGAAGGGGATAGCTACCGTAAGATTCGACTTCAGGGGCTCAGGAGATAGCGAAGGAGAATTCAGCGAGATGTCACCGCTCACAGAGCTGAGGGATGCAGAAGAGGTCTACTCATTCGTCCGGTCACGGGAATGGTGTTCGGACAGACTGGGTGTCGTAGGCTACAGCTTAGGTGGGATGGTCGGCTCACTGTTTGCTGGCAGGCACCCTGAAATAAAAGCCCTTCTTCTCTGGTCTCCCGTCATAATGAACCAGGAGTTCTTCAACCGCAAAGATTACACTTTCGAGTCTGCCGAAGATTATAAGGACGTACTCGGATTGAAACTCGGATCTATCTTCTTCGACGACGGTCGTAGTGTCGACGCTTCGGAAGAATTGAAAAGCTATGACGGAGATCTTCTCATAGTTCACGGATCCGACGATGAATCAGTACCATATCTTCCTGTCAAGAAGTATGCCTTCGACAGAGGATTGAAGCTCCATACGGTTGAGGGAGCGAATCACAAGTATCAGAGAATTGATTGGATAGAAGAACTCTTTTCAGTTTCCTCTGATTTTCTAGCAAAGACACTTTTGTAGCGGGCGTTACTCGCCCGCTTTTCCGATTATCTGGCTCCGAATTTCTTCAAGAGCGTCGTCCACGATTCCTTCTTCTGTCCGGAAGACAAGGTTCTTATCTTGAATCTCGGGAATTACCAATCCCTGCCTAGAAAGTGCCGCAAGGATATCGATCGCCTCATGGGGATGCAGGTCGCATAATTCAAGAATACTGGAGACACTTTGTCTTGACTGCAGAAGAAGATGAAGAAGATCGAGCGATTTCCGTTCAGCCATGGCACCGGCCAGACTTGCACCGCTTCCCGTCTCAAACAGAAGACTCCTCCTGCTTATTCTGTCGACGCCTGCAAGTGAGATAATCGCATTTCTTTCGGGAACATCGATTTTAATCACCGAACCTCCGAGTGACGCCGAGATGTAGAGCCTAATTCTCTCTACTGACAACGACTTGGTTTCGATACCCAGTAGAAATGGAATGAAGCTGCTTCCGAGACTATTCAGGTTCTCATTGACGAGATTTGCTGAACTATGGATGATTTCCTCAAATCCCCGAAAAGAATCCAGCTTGCTCCTGGCATATTCAAGCAATTCGACGAAAGACCCAGCAGTTTCAGCCTGGTGTTGAAGCATCTCCAACGCTTCGTATCTATCTGAGGAAGGAAGATTAGAGATAGAAGAAACGTACCCAAGAGCACGTCTTTCATCTTCCTCGAGAGATTTCACGAAAACATCTGTGGGCTCTCCAGGACTCTCGAAATCATCGCAAAGAAACATAGAAAGGAGTCTTTCGGGCGAAGTCTTTCTGATAATCGCGACAAGATCTGAAGGAGAGGGCGAACCATCCATAAACAGGTAAGGGACTATCCTGAGACCCAGGAACCCCTCCCAGCTGAAGAACTTTCCGAGCCACTCAAGAGATTTGCGAGAGATCGAAAGTCGCGCATTGAAGACCAACTCCGAAAGCTGTTCATATGACTCACCATCGTTATGGGCCATTTTCTCATGATTATTCACTCTGAATAAAAACAACAGGAGCTCGATGCCGCTTCCTTCAGCAACCGTTATCTCCAACGCTCAACCTCCAGGCAATGCTTGGCCATACTGTTCAGGATCAATTGTCACCAGGGGCCACGACACGTCTACAAGACTGGTCATCTAACCCTATTCAATTATGCCTTATCTTATTGTATGGAGTCTATTGTCTGCGATTCCTTTCAGAAGAGTTGGAATAATCACCGACGACTAACCCCGTACCACATGAGAACAGGCCTCCGTTGACCGTCCAAGAGCACGGATCCGTCCTCTGATAAGATCAATCGAGAAAGAGCATTGTCGAGACGTTTGCTACGCTCACGAGAAGGCGGGAATTTAGAAACCAGTCTGTTGACGCAAGGCGCCGAGGAACATCGGCTCAGTATCAAAACGTTTCAAGCTGCGAGAGCTGCTTCTTGAGATAGTAACCGGTGTGACTCTGTCTATATTCGGCAACCTCTTCTGGCGTCCCGCAAACCACTATTTCTCCGCCGTGCGCCCCGCCTTCAGGTCCGAGATCTATTATGTGATCTGCATTCTTCACCACGTCAATGTTGTGCTCAACAACTACCACTGTGTTGCCCATTTCGACGAGTCGCTTCAGTACTCGAACAAGCTTGGCAACGTCATCGAAGTGCAATCCGGTAGTAGGTTCATCAAGGATGTAGAAGGTCTTGCCGGTGGATTTCTTCTTCAACTCAGAGGCGAGCTTAATCCTCTGTGCCTCTCCTCCGGAAAGGGTAGTGGCCGGTTGTCCGAGGCGTACATATCCCAGACCTACATCATTCAGAAGTGAGAGAATTCTGTTCAACATTGGGATTCGCTCGAAGAAATCAGAGGCTTCCTCTACGGTCATGTTAAGAACATCAGATATCGTCTTCCCTCTGTAGCGTATCTCCAATGTCTCCTTGTTGTATCTTCTTCCCTTACATACATCGCACTCGACATAGACATCGGGGAGGAATTGCATTTCGATTTTCAACAACCCGTGGCCCTGACAGGCTTCGCATCGCCCGCCTTTCACATTGAAGGAAAAACGTCCCTTGCTGTAGCCTCTCGCTCTTGACTCTTGAGTCTTTGCAAAGAGATCCCTAACATGATCGAAAAGCCCGGTATAAGTTGCGGGGTTCGATCTTGGAGTTCTTCCGATGGGGTTCTGATCTATGACAATGACATTGTCAACTTCTTCCCATCCCTCTAGTTCCGCTAGCTTCTCACCGGTAGAGTTCGATCCTCCAAGAACACTCTTAAGTGATGGATAAACGGTATCCATTACCAGAGAGCTTTTGCCGCTCCCTGAAACACCGGTTACCGTTATGAACTTGCCTAACGGGAATGAAACATCGATGCCCTTGAGATTGTTTTTTGTGGCGTGTTTGACGGTAAGATGCTTTCCGTTTGCGTTAACGGGCACTTCGAATCTGGGAACGGAAAGCTCGCCATTAAGATACTTGCCGGTGAGAGAACGATCAGGCGGATTGCCGAGCAACGCCTGGGTGGTCCCCTGGTAGACTATCTCTCCCCCATGAACGCCCGCTCCAGGCCCTACGTCCACAATATAGTCAGAACTCCTTATGACTTCTTCATCGTGCTCCACAACTATAACAGTGTTTCCTAGATCTCTGAGATTCTTCAGAGTCTTTATAAGCCTGTCGTTGTCTCTAGAGTGCAAGCCGATTGTCGGCTCATCAAGAACATAGGTTACGCCGGTAAGCCCGGAGCCTATTTGAGTCGCGAGTCTGATTCTTTGCGATTCGCCGCCGGAAAGCGTCATAGCGTATCTAGATAGCGTGATGTAGTCAAGCCCCACATCAACAAGGAATTTGAGCCGCTTCTCTATCTCTCTGAGGAGTTCCCCAACGATCTCGCGCTGATAATCAGTCAATCTGATCTCTCTCATGAAGTCGTAGATCTCCTGGATTGTCATTTCCGATAGACTGGCAATGTTCAGATTTCCTAGAGTTACGGCGAGAGCCTCGGGTCTCAAACGCTGGCCATTACATTGAGTGCAGCCTTGCTGTACCATGAAGTTGCTCTCCATCCAGTAACGCATGTCTTCAGATTGAGTTTCCTGATATCTTCTATTGAGGTTGTTTATAACTCCTTCATACGGTCTCTTCAGCTCATATGTCAGGCGATCGGAATGATACTTCATGGAGATGTCTCTGCTGGTTCCGAAAAGGATGGCTTCCTTGATGTCCTCTCGTAGATCCTTGAAAGGTTTTGCCGGGTCGTCTCCGAGAGACTCTATTACTCTCACAATCATCTTCAGGTTGAAACTGTCCCTGTTGTTGGACATCGTCTTCACCGCTCCCTTGAGAACGGTGAGGTTTTCATCAACAACAAGATCTTTCGAGAACTCCATCGTATAGCCCAAACCGTGACACTTTGGACAGGCACCGAATGGATTATTGAACGAAAAGATCTTCGGCGAGATTTCCGGCAAGCTTATACCGCAGTCAGGGCACGCGAAATTCTCGCTGAAGACCTTTCTCTCTTCTGAATCAACCAGGCCTACTTCCACAAAGCCATCGCCCTCATGAAGAGCCATTTCAATACTGTCAGCAAGTCTTGAGGCGTTTTCCGCGTCTACCCTAAGTCTATCAACAACGAGGTTTATCGTGTGCCTCTTATTCTTGTCCAGTTTCAACTCTTCCTCAAGATCATATGTCTCACCGTCAATCTCCACCCTGACGAACCCTTTCTTTCTGAGAGCTTCGAGCTCCTTCTTGAACTCTCCCTTCTTCTCGTTTGCTACGGGAGCATATATGGCTATTCTGTCCTCTTCACCGTAATCCTTCAAAACTCCCTCGACAATCTCATCGAGACTTTGCTTCTGAACCTCGCGCCCGCACGATGGGCAGTGAGGAACTCCTACTCTTGCGTAAAGCACCCTGAGATAATCATGTATCTCTGTAACCGTTCCGACTGTAGATCTGGGGTTATGACTGACGGTCTTCTGTTCAATAGCGATAGCCGGAGAAAGGCCTTCGATACTCTCGACATCCGGCTTCTTCATCTCCCCAAGAAACTGTCTTGCATATGTGGAAAGAGATTCAAGATACCTTCTCTGTCCCTCTGCATAGATAGTGTCGAGAGCCAGCGAGGATTTTCCCGAGCCGGAAAGCCCCGTAATGATTGTTAAAGAGTTCTTGGGGATAGCTACGTTTACATTCTTCAGATTGTGTACCCTGGCGCCTCTAACATATATATACCTATCCATCATTACACTCCTGTACAAGCTCTTCTAACTCATGGCAGATTTGTTCTACTTCCAACTGCTCAATACCCTCCACCATTACTCTTACGTACGATTCGGTTCCCGAAGGTCTTAGAACTATCCGCAAGTCGTTTCTGGTCTTGAGTTCTTCAAGCCTGTCCTTCAGCCTTGCGTTTTCCATGATTGCCTTTTTGTCGGTAACAGGGACGTTCCGAAGCAGCTGAGGATAAACAGGAAAAGACTGAACGAACTCATCAAGTGTTTCGCCAAGTTCTTCAAGAGAATTCAGTGTTTCGAGAGAAGTTATAAGCCCGTCCCCCGTCGTGCTTCTATCTAGGAAGATGATATGTCCGGATTGCTCTCCGCCAAGGATGACTCCGGTTTTCAGCATTCTTTCCAGAACGTACTTGTCGCCTACTCTGGTTCTATCCAGCAAGATGTCTCTGGAAGTGAGATACTTCTCAAAGCCCAGATTAGACATGACCGTCGCAACGACTCTATTTCCTTTCAGCCTTCCCTGTTCGACCATCTTTCTCGAATTCAGAGCCATCAACATATCGCCGTCAATCAACTTCGAGCCAGGAAGAACGAAGAGACATCTGTCGGCATCGCCGTCGAATAGAACACCGACCTGCCCCAGACTGAGCGATTTTCCTAGGAACTCAGGAAATAGCGAACCACACTGGTCGTTTATGTTCAATCCGTTTGGATCGATCCCTCGTAACTCCGCACCTATACCTAGGCTTTCGTATACCATAGATATTACTGTAGAAATCGAGCCATTTGCGCCGTCAACAACTATCCCGTCCTTGGGAAGTCTTTGATTCTTGTAAAGACTAACCACATAATCGACGTACTCATCTTTGTAATGATCTACTTGCCTCGTCTTGCCCACTCCGGAGTAGACCGTGTAATGATACGGGGTATCGATAATCAGGTTCTCTATCTCTACCTCGTCCTCGTCTGAAATCTTCATTCCTTTGGCCAGTACCTTTATTCCATTATATACAGCGGGGTTGTGAGAAGCGGAAATAACTGCGCCTAGCGTCTGTTCCTTCTTGGTGATATATGCTAGCGCGGGAGTAGGGATAACCCCTGCAAATTCAACGTTCATACCCGCTGAGGCCGCGCCGGCAGCCATTGCGCTTTCTAGAAGGTCACCGGAGTTTCTCGTATCTTTAGCTATGATTAACCTGTTGTACTTTCCAAGGTAGTATCTTCCAATTGCGTTGCCAAGCTTCATGGCAAGTTCGGGCGTAAGCTCTTCGTTAATAACACCCCTTATCCCATCGGTTCCGAATAGCTTCTTCATCAAACCACCCCCAAATATAAACATTTCTATACCTATGGTTTAGTTTACCACAGAATCTCGTTGACAACTTAAAGTATGATCTATATAATTGCACTGTTGGAGAGATGGCCGAGCGGTCGAAGGCGTACGCCTGGAGAGCGTATGACGAGCACAACTCGTCCGTGGGTTCAAATCCCACTCTCTCCGCCAGAAAAACACCCGTCTTTCCGACGGGTTTTTCCTTAGGTAGAGCACTTTCTTCAGAACCTATCTGAAATGGAGGCGAGATGGGAGAACGATCGATAAACATAAGACTGAACAGGGCGCTTGGACAGAACTTTCTCAAATCTGCAAAGATATCCAGGAGAATCGTTGAGTCGGCCTCACTGGATCCTTCTTTGACCATAGTTGAGATTGGTGTTGGATCAGGCTCGCTCACTTCAATCTTACTGGAATTGGGGTATACCGTGATCGGTTTTGAGATCGACACGAGGTTTGTCGAGGGAAACAAAAGACTTGAAGGAGAAAAGTGCACTTTGCGATACGAGGATTTCCTCAAGGCAGATCTATCGTCGCTGCCGGAACCGGCCGCTTATATCGCTAATATCCCGTACTACATAACCTCTCCGATTATAGAAAGAATCATGTTTGAAGGGCCGGATTTCGTCAAAGCCGTGCTAATGGTTCAGAAAGAATATGCAGACAGACTGATCGCAACACCGCGAACGAAGGAATACGGTATACTGACGGTGAACGTCAATACATTTGCAAGTGTGAGCGAGCTTTTCCAGGTTTCGCGAAAGGAGTTTATCCCTCAGCCGGAAGTCGATTCCATGGTCATTGAGCTTTCGCTCTTGGATGAACCGCCGATTGAAAGAGAAAGAAGAGATGCCTACAGAGGCTTCGTCAGGCAGTGTTTTTCTCAAAGGCGCAAGAAGCTCAAGAACAACCTGAAGGGCCTCGTAGATTCTCCCGAGAGCCTTCTAAAGGCTTCCAAAATCGGGCTTGACGTTAGGGCTGAAGAACTGGATGTTGAGGACTTCGTAAGGCTCTTCAGGAACATATATCCCTAAGGTGGCGTGAACCCGAAAGTGGGTGAGTGATGGAAAGAGAGCTTTTCGAGAAGATACTGAATTCACTTATCGAGGGGATTATTGTCGTCGATTCAGACGAGACAATTGCTTTCATAAACGATGAGGCGGTCGATATTCTGGGTGTAGACGGCGAAGAAGCAGTCGGAGCTCCTGTACGGGAGACTATTCCGAACACCAGGCTTCACATAGTGCTGAAGACCGGAAAAACAGAACTGAACAGAATTCAGTATCTTGAAGAGAAGACCATAGTAACATCGAGATTCCCAATCGTTAATGCAAAGGGAGAAGTACACGCTGCTATGGCCGTCTTTCGCGACATAACGAATGTAGAGAGAATGGCCGAAGAGGTAATTAACCACAAGGAAATGGAAGTGCTTCTTACCTCGATCATAGATGCAATATATGACGCGATTTCCGTTGCGGATGAAAAGGGAAAGATTGTTCTTGTCAACAAAGCTTACACCAGGATAACCGGGATGAGCCCGGACTATGTAGTTGGAAAGATGGCCACCGTGGACATAGCAGAGGGTTCATCTCTCCATCTTGAAGTAGCCAGGACGAGAAAACCCATATACAATGCAAGACTCAAGGTAGGGCCAAACAGGAAAGAAGTGGTAGTGAACGTGACGCCGCTCTTTGTTAAGGGACAATTTCAGGGTAGCGTTGGCGTGATTCACGACATATCTGAAATCGAAAGGCTCGCCAGGGAACTGGAGGACACTCGAAGGCTTCTTCGTTACGTGAAGGCCAAGTACACCTTTGACGACATAGCGGGGTCCTCGAAACTAATGCAGGTAGCAATAGACCAGGCGCGAAAAGTATCGACAACAAGGGCGACGGTCTTGCTTAACGGCCAGAGCGGAACGGGAAAGGAGCTCTTTGCTCACGCCATTCATAATTCTAGTGATAGGAAGGACGCAAGCTTCATAAGTGTCAACTGTGCCGCATTACCTGAAAGCCTTCTTGAATCCGAGCTGTTTGGCTATGTTGAAGGAGCTTTCACAGGTGCCCGCCGTGGTGGAAAGAAAGGTCTGCTTCAAGAGGCAGACAAAGGAACCGTCTTTCTAGATGAAGTCGCGAAAATGAGTCTTTCGGTTCAGTCCAAATTCCTGAAGTTTCTTCAGGACAAAGAGATAAAGCCTGTTGGTGGAAACGAAACGGTCAAGCTGGATGTGAGGGTCATTGCGGCGACAAATGTCAGCCTTGAGAAACTCGTTGCGGAAGGCAACTTTCTCCCCGATCTCTATTATCGCCTGAATGTCGTCCCTATTGTAATCCCCGCCTTGAAGGAACACCCCGAAGACATTCCCGAAGTAGCCAGGCTGATTGTAATGAGGTTAAATCAGGAGTATGGAAGAGTGGTAACAGCCATCGATCCGGCCGTTATCTCTATCTTTAAAAAGCACGATTGGCCGGGAAATGTTAGAGAGTTGGAGAATGTCATCGGCAGAGCCATGATAAGTATGGAGCTGGATGAGAAGGTAATAAAGGTTACTCACATAAAGGGAGTCTTTGAAAATCACGAAAAGCGTAGTCAACTCCCGGAGGGAAAACTCTCCGTGCTAATGGATGGCTATGAAAGAGAGGTCATAAAGGCTGTGCTTGACAAATGCAGCTGGAATAAAACAAAGGCCTCAAACGAACTCGGGATAAGCATAAGGAGTCTATACTATAAGCTTGAAAAGCACGGTCTCACTGACAACCAAACGGACCGATGATATACTTATCATTGGGGGCGAAACGGTTTCGACGGGGTCAATGAACTTGAAGGAGCGAGCCGAGGTCCCGGAGCCGCGTCAAAAAACCGGACAAGCAGAAATGCCAATAACGAATTTGCACTTGCTGCTTAATTAATAAGTAGCCGTCCGAATAGCTTTTTGGTCTGGTGGGCTATGAAGGGCGTCAGAAAATCGGACCTTACCCGTGGATCTGCTCCGAATTCTCGGGGACATATAGGAGCTTGGACAGTCGGACTCTGCCTGTGAAGTCTTGACTGTTGACGATGATCACAGGCTGCGCTCGGAGAGCCTTCAAGGAATTTGGTTTCGGACGCGAGTTCGACTCTCGCCGCCTCCACCAACGCAATACATCGCGTCATTTGATCATTGCACCGATGCGAGACGATTATGGAAGTTGACTGCTTGCCCCCACACTTTTAAGAGTGTGGGGGTTTCTCTTTTAAGCCGATCCTAGTCTAGTGAACTAGATTCAACTTTTACAGAAGGAATCAGAAGACCACTAAACAAGGGAAAAAACGAAAAGAATGCCAGCCGTACCACCGCATTCTCAATTCACTATGCGCTTGTAAGAAACGGAGTTCCGGGAAGGACTTGAGATGTCTTTACGCATCCTTTGCCTCTTTCAAGCAGGGCCTGCCAATTTAGCAGTGAGCAAAAGGAGCAAGCGTTAGAACCTATTGCTAAAAAGCAATTATGGCCCGATCACTTGAATAACTAGGCTTTATTCAACAACTATCTGTACTCCTCCATTTAGTTCGGAATCAAGAGCCACACGATTCCTTCTTCATCTTCGAGTAGTTTCGCAGTCTTCTCTCATCAAGAATTCCGTTTGTCACAGCCTCCCGAACGGCACATCCTGGCTCGACAGTGTGAGTGCAGTCTCTGAACCTGCACTTGGCAAAGAGTTCGGCGATATCCTCAAAGACTTCGTCAAGCCCTTCCGTTCCACTGATTGCAGACTCTCTCATTTCGGGAACATCGATCAATTTTCCGCCATCTTGAAGAAGGTGTACTTGAGATGAGGTTGTCGTGTGCTTTCCCTTATGAGTAGAATTACTTACCTCGCCAGTATTGACTTCGGTCATACAAATTGCGTTTACTAGTGAAGACTTTCCGACACCAGAACTACCAGCAAGCACAGAAGATTTGCCTTTCAGACTTGAAGTAACTTCTTCAAGGCCTTCACCGGTGATAATGCTTGTAAGAAAAACCCGATAACCCAATTCTCGATAATTTCGAATATCCGCGGCTGTCTCTTTATCGATACCAAGGTCGGCTTTGTTAAAGACGATCATGACATCTAGATCGGGTCCTCTCGCCGCAGTGATGTATCTTTCGATCAAGCTCTTGCGGTAAGGAGGATCCTTTACTGCTACAACGATGAAGACCTGATCCACGTTGGCCGCGATCACCTGATCCAAGTGCCTCCCTCTTTTTCCTGCACCTCTTCGCACGAGACACTTTTTTCTTGGAAGAACCTCTGTAATAACACCTCGCTCTCTCTGAAGAGTTCCGAAAACGACCTTGTCTCCGACGGTGACTACATTCTTCTCGGTCCTCTCTTTTCTCAGTAGCTTACCCCTTAGAAGACACCGAAAGTAATCCCCTGTATCAGAGAGCACTTCTATTATTCCTTTCTGAACGTTAGTTACTTCACCAGTAATCATTTACCTCCGATTAGTCTAGTAATTTGAACAAAAAAAGCAAAAAACCACGGGTTCTTTTACCACCGTGGTCGAATAATCGGAAGAAACTAGCCTGTCAGCTGGTGAATTCCAAAAGAAGCGCGGTGTAAGAGCCCGTGGGGTTAAAGAAATCATTAAAGTTATCCGATATCCATAATGACTAGCCGATACAGCTTCACGCACTCTAATCAAGAAATTCCGCTCCCTCAGGCCTTCTCTTCAAACCGCTGGCCTCGTGTTTCCGAAAATAGCGTATAATTGCGATGTGGGTGATTTGTCAGTATGAGAATGCCATTTTTTCGCTATTTATTTTTTGTGTTGTTCGTCCTTATAACGATTACTAGTCTGGCGGGGAGCAGCGATTCTACAGACTCTTCTGATGCTACAGTAACTACCTATTTCGAAGATCTGGCGAGGGAGATTCTTGCCATGGATTCTTTTGATGACTTATTCAAACTTGATGGTTTCTTTGACGAGGACCCTGCAGAAGAACTTGCACCTTCTATCGCAATCCCTTCGGTTCCGGTAAGCACAGACGCTATTACTGAGTTGCCTACGGCCATTGTTACAGCAAGCGCGACTTCACTGAACACGGAGACTCTCGAGAGTACTGCATTATGGGTATACGAGAAATGTTACGATGGGCTCCTTCCGGGTAGAATCACGTTCGAATTCCAGTCTGGCGATCCTGTTATGGGTATCCCAGATGTGGTTACGTTCTACAAGGAAGGGATCGTAGTGGGAACTCTAGCGGGGAAGACAATAATGACACCGGTTATTGTCAACGATGTTCCCTACCATGGTGAAAAGACCACGATATTCAGGTTTCTGACGGGTGATTATTCTACTCCGCTAGGAGCATTCTACATTACTGTCATCGACTCCAAAGTGTACTCTCTCGCAGTTGCAGTTGACCCTATGAAGGTAGACAATGTTGTCGACCTCGACGGTGACGGAGTTGCTGAGCTTGTGGTCATCGATGATCACATGGTTAAGGCTCATGAAGCTACCGAGTTGTCGGTCTTCAAGCGTTTCTTCAGTTGGAGCGAAGTTGGCTGGCAAGTTGACAGCCCCGGAGAGTATTCAGAGGTCTACTCTGCTCTCGCTGCGGAGGATCTCGGCAAGATAAGATCGTCCAGTCCAAGAACTCCTCACGTGTGGTCATATGCCTACCATTCTTATATGGCAGGCCAGGATCTGGAAGAAATAAGAGTTCAAGTCGCTGAGCTCGTAGAGGACTTCTCGCTTCATTGGCTTGTTGATTCCTCTGAAGTGGTCAGACTCCTGGATCAGAATATAAACCAGTATGAAGGTTTCGTAATGAAGAAGCCTACTCCAAGTTCATCTTCCACTATGTAATTCGATTCAAGAATATTATTCACGCTCTTGAGAATTTCATTCACCACGACTATAATCGTATTGAGTGGGAAAAATGGAGCGTGAGATTATGAGAAGAATATTCTTGTTGTTGCTTCTTCTGATTAGCGCGGCACTAGCCGCATCGAAATTCAGTGTTGGGATCTTGATCACGGGCGAGATTGGCGGGAACGCCATATATGAGCTCGTTCAGAAAGGCGCCCTCGGAATGGCTTCCGACGAGATCGAGATCAAGATTGTCGAAGGCGGTTACAATCAATCAAAATGGGAATCGATGTTGGTCAGCCTCGCAGCTCTCGGCAAGTACGATCTTCTTATGACTTTTACCGAAGGAATGCCGGCAAGTGTTATGCGAGTAGCCCAGATGTTTCCGAATCAGAAATTTGCGTTACTGGACGGAATCATTGAGGAGCCAATACCAAACACTTACTCTGCAGCCTTCAGAGATAGCGAGATGACCTTTCTTGCCGGTATCTTCGCTGGACTTGTTACATCAAGCGATTTGCCGGGTGCGAACGAAGAGAACGTTGTGGGATTGATAGCAGGAGACACCTATCCTGCCATGACGAACATAATGAGACCCTATTTTGAACTTGGTGTTGTAACGGTGAATCCCTCGGCTAAGGTTCTTTTTGGTGTTGTAGGCAGCTGGTCCGACCCATCAAGAGGAAGAGAACTTGCAGCTAAGCAGTTTGATGCAGGGGCAGACATAATTCTTTCAATAGCGGGCGGCAGTGGTGTTGGAGTCATTGAAGAGGCGTCGGTTAGGGGTAGATACGTGATCACCGTTGACTCCAACCTTATACCATTGAACCCGAAGGTAATACTTGCAAGCTTTCTGAAGCATATCGACCGCCTTGTTAGCGAGACTATTGCGAAGGCCAAGGCAGGGGAGCTACTATTCGGGAGTTCCGAGAGGGTCGGCATTGCAGAAGGAATGATTGATTATACACACGACGATCCTTATTTCCTATCCAATGTTCCTACTGAGATTCGCGCGGAGCTTGCGAAATGGTTTGAAGTACTCAAAGACAGCGAGGCTCCTTCACCGAAGAATGAGTAGCCTTCTTCAATCATACAATGAAGCGCTTCATCATCTCACAGAAACCGAAGAGAGGATTGCCTCTTTCGTAATAAGTCATCCGGAGGAGGCTCTTGACCTTCCCGTTAAAGATCTGGCGAGAAGACTGGAGGTAGCTCCCTCAATGATAATCAAGGCGGCGAAGAAGCTCGGATTCTCCGGTTATACGCAACTGAGACTGACGATCGCAAGCGAGCTCAACTTACTTGTTCAAAGAGAGAAATCCTCCGTAATGATCGAGGATCTTGAGGCATATGATCAACTCGTGTCATCGACGATTCGCGAGGCATATTCGCGCCTGAACGAGGACGATGTTGAAGCTGCGGCGCGACTACTAGCGGAAGCGCAGATAGTTGATATTTACGCCTTTGGTTTCGATGCGCTTGCCGGTCATGATCTCTATCTCAAGATGCTTCAGAGCGGGAAGAGAGTTAAGTTGATTGAGAATGGCTACGAGCAGATGATTTCTGCGTACACGCTGGAAAGTGACTCGGTAATAGTTGCCATTTCGAGTGCAGGGACTTCCGCAGATCTTATTGATGCGCTGAGATTTTCGCAGAAGTCCGGTGTATCAGTGATCACTATAACGCCTGCTAGATCCATGCTCAGTGGTTACTCCAAAGTGAACCTGGAAAGCTACTATTCCAAACTGGTATTTCCAGAAGGCGGATTGGTCACTCGGATCGTTCAGCTGATGATTGTAGACATGCTTTATCTTCAGTTTCTTAAGATCTCTGGAAAAAAGTTTGAGGAGAGATATTCAAAATTTAGAGAGGTTCTTGACTTCAAAAGAAGGGGGATGAAAAAATGAGAGGGACAGAGTCCCTCTCATTTTTTGTCGGGTTCATTCACCGGAGTTGCTAACCAGGCCCCTCCAGATTATCTCTCGTATGCTTTCTAGCCCGTTAGGGTCTTCCGTTACACTGAAACCATTCAATATGAGGTCTGCTGCGCTATCGGGATCTACGTCTTTGGAAATCTCATGTGCGGTCTTGGCATCGTTTATTGCCGAAGACAGTTTTTCCTTCAAGATCTGGTACCTATCTCTCACTCTTTTCCAGGATTCATTATCTTCTCGGCTGAGGTTTGCCCTCTCCTGATCCATGATCTTCTTGATCTCATTCTTGCTTGTGATGAAATCAATATACGATCTCAGAATTCTCTTCAGCTTCGAAACGTAGATACTCTCATTTCTTGTTTCCGAAAAGACATGATCTTCAAGTTCGTTGATCGAGTATTGCCAGACTTCGTAAAACAGGTCCTCTTTACTGGGAAAGTAGTAGTAGATCAGGGCCTTCTTCACACTTGCCATCTGGGCAATCTCAGACATGCTTACGCCGTCGTGACCTCTTTCCGCAAAGGCCTTCCGGGCGGCTTTTATAATCCTCTCTCTAGAAGACAAATTCGCTCGCACCGGATCCACCGTCCCCTCAAGGTTTTTTGTCTATAGCAAGCTTCTCTTCGTTGTTAGCGTACTTTCTCATTCTAACATCAAAATCGTAAACCCCTCTGTGGGCCGGATGGGTCTCGGCAAAGCCTTCCTCATAGTAGAGTTTGTCGGCGTATTCCTTCCAACCGGCTGCAAGCTCATCCAACTGTCCGGCAAGCTCTGTGACAACGTTTTCACTTCCATCGTGCTGTGGGATCGCATTGAACTTGTTCACCATGGCTCTGAGGACTTTCGGATTGTCAATAATCGGACAGGGTCTGAAGAGATTATTGCTGTAAGGCACCATTCTCTTGTATGCCGTGAAGAATGGAGACTTCAAAATCTCCAGAAGACTCTTTTCTCTTATACTGTCAACCGCAAACTGCTGGAAGACACAAGGTTCAACGTAACCCTTTGCATTTACGTGAAGATACTTTGCGCCGGCGGCCAGACAGCCATTCGTAAGGAATCCGTGATTCCAGAAGTCTGCAACGAATGCGAAGTCTCCACCGAGCCTCTCTTGCTCGGTCTTGAAGAATCTCTCATATCTCTGTTCCGGCGTAGGGACAAGGTCCATAGAAGGATTCATACCGACTGGCATGAACTGGAATACCCAGGCATAAGAAACGCCCTCGTCCTTCAGGAACTGCCAGAACTCGTCCTTCATCATAACTTCGTGGTTGAGTCTTGTCGCTGTGACAGAAGTACCGTAGATTACTCCTGCTTCTCGCAGGATTTCCCATGCTTGCTTGATCTTGTTGAAGGTACCTCGTCCGCGTCTCCAGTCAGTTTCGCCTTCGAAACCTTCCACTGATACGGCAAAGGTCGCATTGCCAAGTTCGCCAAGCTTCTTCGCGACTTCCTTCGTTATGAGCGTTCCATTTGTGTAGACCTGGAAATACGAGTCGTTGAACTCCTCGAAAATCTCTAGAAGATGCGGCCAGACGAATGGTTCGCCTCCGGTGATGATAAAGAAGTAAATCCCAAGCTCGTTTGCCTGCCGGATGATCGAACTGACCTCTTCCTTGGAGAGCTGATACTTTCTTCCGTAAAGACCGGCATAACAGCCGACACAGTTGAGATTACAAGCGTAAGTTGGACTTATTACTAGAAGCTTAGGAATAACAACCTCGTGCTCCAGCATCTTCTCCTGTCTAATCTTCTCGCCTAATGCGAACTCATTTACAACGAGATTTGTCATAGCCTTTTCGACGGCCTTAGGACTGGATCTCTTGAAGACATTCTGCCAGGAAACGATCATCGGATGCTCTTCCTTGGCCATCTGAGTGAGTTTCTTCAGACCGCTCTTCGTCGGTTCCTTTGTCAAAGTGGCGACAGTACCAAAAAGCCTTCCAATATTTTCAGTCGAAGAATTTCTGACAACTGAACCCACATACTTCCCTGCCTGTCTCAGCATAGAAGCTTTCATGCTTTCTACAATACCCATGAATAACACCCCCAATAGATGTTTACTTACCGGTCGGTAAAAT
>NZ_DJHG01000096.1:0-14350 GCF_002432955.1 Mesotoga sp. UBA5825
AAAGAAAGCGGTTGACCGTTGAATGGTTCTCCGTCCGACGAGGAGAACATGTTCTTCGTTCCAGAGCGAGGATTTGTTCTTCGCTTTTGTCAAACCATTCATTCATAGAGTAGAGAGAAGGGGAAAGCAAACAGGCCAAATAAGGATCTCTTCCAGAGCGAGTATCTGTTCTTCGTTTTTGGTTAGGGCAATGAAGCAAGAGCATCAAGATTCCGACCAGGAGCTTTGTCGGAATGACAGCATTTGACGTTTCTTCACTTTAGGGCTTGCAACTTGCANNGGAACTGAGAACTTGCAACTGCTCCATTTCGAGGACCGAGGACCGTTGACGGACAACGTTGTTTTGAGCAGCGACCAGCGGGTTTTTGTTCTTAAGCGCGCAGCGGCTCTTATGCTTGCAACTTGGAACATGCAACTCGCAACCGCTCTTTCGAACAAACAGCCGCTCTTCCAAGAACAGCTTCTAACGCTCTTACCAGACCCTATACCCTATACCCCACCCCCGCTTGGCCCCTTGGCTGTGGCCTCCGCTTATGGAGATTGTGCGGATAGATGAATTCTCATTATTGAAACACCACATGATATTTGCTAGAACACAATCTCAATGCATTAGATACCTGGAATTCCAAGGATTACAGAAGAGATATGGGAGTTTTCGAACAAGTTATGAGTATCGTTATGTAAGGCTGTTATAATCGCTGAAACAGTTACTGATGAATGACTAAACTTGAGCTTGATATATCGTTTCGCGGCATTATACTATTCTTAGCATTGCTTCGCGGTCCGTGGGTGGAATCAATTTTGGAGATTTATGGTTTCTTTTATTATTACAGCACCTTACAAAGAGGAGGGATAGCATGTTGAGGAGTAAGTTCGTACTGATTGCGCTGATTCTGGTTTGTGTTCTATCCTTTGCAACCTTCAAAGATATCGCGGGCAGTCCGTATTCTGCTGCGATCGAAAAACTTCATGCCTCGGGAATAGTTGAGGCATTTGATGGGTATTTCTATCCAGCTGAGGCTCTTTCAAGAGCTGACGCGGCCGAGTGGATTGTCAAGACATTCAAATTGTCAACGATTCATTCGATGAAGATCGAAGAAGAGGTTGAGAAGAAGTTCGTCTACACCGATCCACTTGGTGTTATTGATGAGGCTTTCGTTGTTCCATCTGCCAAAGATATCGTCGATATCGAAGGAGAGGAATACATCGAGGGGCTTATAAAGGTCCGTGCGGAAGAGGTGGTCAACGGAGAATACAGGCCGTTTGAACCAATAACCGCAGCTGAATTCGGACTTGCTGTAGCAAAGGTTCTTTTCGGAGTAGATGAGCCTGTAGATTATGAAGCAAAACTTAGAGAGCTAGTTTACGCACCTGCCGAGCTGCTTTCTCTTGACAGACCACTGAGAAGAGAGGAAGCTGCGCAAATCCTTTCCAACTTCGTAGAAAACCCAGACTTCACGATTATCACCATTCTGGCGACCGCAGATATTCATGGTCACATCGAGCCATACTTCCCCAGTGGGGCGAAATATCCCGTCGGAGCGGTTGAGAAAATGGCATACTTTGTCAACACCGAACGCGCAATGCAGCCCAACCTTCTCCTTCTCGACGTAGGAGATGCTCCCTATAACACAAATGTTGCCAATCTTTTCGAAGGTGAACCTGTAATAAAGATAATGAACATGATGGGTTACGATGCGATGGTACTCGGCAACCACGACTTCGATTTCCCATTCAACGTTATGGAAAGAAATAGCCAGCTTGCGAATTTCCCATTCCTTGGCGCCAATACTTTATACCTGGGAGAATCCCCATACTTTCTTGAGCCATACATAATCAAGGAGATTGCGGGTCTCAAGATAGCGATTGTGGGGCTTACCGATGACAGCAGCGCCTGGTATACACACCCCAGAAATGTTGCCGGAATAACATTTGAAGAGCAGTATTCGGCCGCGCAGAGAGTCCTGGATGAAGTGTCTCCCCAGGTAGATCTGGTTTTCGCCCTTGCACACTTGCACGGTGGAAACAGAGTACTACCGATAAAGGTCTCCGGATACGATCTGATATTTGAAGGCGGAAGAGACGTTGTTGCTTTCCCGGAAAAGATAAACGGAAGCTGGGTAATCTCTTCAGGTAAACATGCAGAGCTGATCTCAAAGACTAATCTAAATATCTACAGAGGCGAGGTAATCGGTATCAACTTTGCTCACGTCTTCATGAGCCAAAATCTGCCGCAGGATGAGGCAGTGGTTGAAGTGGTAGAGAGTTATGTCTCGCAGCTCGACGATAGGCTCGGTACAGTAATTGGAAGGACCGAAGTCGATCTCGATGGAGAAAGAGGAACTGTGCGCCTCAAAGAATCCAATCTGGCCAACGCTATAGCCGACAGTCTGAGAGAGATGACAGGGACTGATTTCGCAATCCAGAACGGAGGCGGAGTTCGAGCAAGTGTTCCCGCGGGAGATATAACAATAAAGGACGTATATACCGTTCTCCCCTTCGACAACCTCGTAGTTGCCGTAAAGGCCACCGGGAAGCAGATATGGGACGTCCTTGAACACGGTATCTCGGCCTACCCGGCCGCCGCCGGTCAGTTCTTACAGGTATCGGGTCTTGAATACACATTCGACGCTTCAAAACCACCGTATGAGCGATTGATATCCGTTACATCCAACGGTGTACCTCTCGATCTCGAAAAGACCTATACCCTTACGGCTAACGACTTCCTCACGGGCGGAGGAGACAAGTTCACAATGTTCCTCGAAATGGAGAAGACTATTGTGACAAAGTCTTTCCTGAGAGACGCCTTCGCGGAGTACGTTGAAAGGCATGGAACGATCGCTCCTGTAAATGAGGGAAGAATAGTAATAATTAATCCTGCCAATTGATCTGAATCACTAGATGAAGCGGAGAGGGAAACCTCTCCGCTTATTCTGCCCAACAAAGCCCATATGAACCTATTCCACTTTGGAAGATTTATCACGTAGCTCTTTCGCTGTCATAAATTCTTTCAGGCAATTCGCGGATGAAATGAGTCTTTGAATTCCTGCATATTAATCCTGCAAAGGTCACAGGAAAGGTATGCTAAGTCAACAATGAGATCCCTTTGACTATTTCGACTGCCACAAAAAGAGCGATACTCGCCTCAATTTCATCCAGAGTATGGAGTGCTCTATAATTGGAAGGTCATTCTAGATGATGAATCTAGGGGGTGAACATGAGAAAAGAAACTGGATTTTGGATACTCACAATCTTCATGCTTGCAGCTCTTTTAACTTCTCCTATGACGTTGTTTGCAAGTCAGATAGAGATAATTCGTGATTACTGGGGAGTTGCCCACGTCTATGCAGATACGGATTCGGAGCTCTTTTTTGGAGCAGGTTATGCAACGGCAGAAGACCGAATGTTCCAAATGGAGCTCTCACGCAGAAAAGTCTCGGGAAAGCTGTCAGAGATCTACGGCAAGGACTGGCTAGAGTCGGACAAGCTTATGCGTACGCTCGGGCTTTACAAACACGCGCAAGAGATCGCCAATCATCTGGACGGTGAGACGAAGTCTATACTCGAAGCCTATGCTGAAGGAGTAAACTACTATCTTGAGACTAATCTCGATAACCTGAATCCTGTCTTCGATGAGATTGGAATCGTCCCGGATCCATGGACGGTTGCCGATAGTATTGCTGTGTGGATGCGCCTATCAGAGAGATTCGATCGGTCGTGGCAAAACGAAGTCACGGCCCTTCGAAACTACGAGCAGCGGTTGCGGAGCGGCGTAACTCAAGACCCGATCGTTATAGACAATTCAGCTGCGATTGTAACTGAATCCGACTTCCTTCGAACCGACCCCGACGCATACCGACGCCTTATGGAAGAAAGACCGGGTGAGTCAAGTGAGCGCTTTGAATGGGACTCATTGAAGGCCAGCCACGCATGGACGGTATCGGGAAGCAAGACTCTCACAGGGAGTCCTCTCCTTGAGAGCGACCCGCAGATTGCCGTTACTCTTCCTTCTCTCTGGTATGAAATACATCTCAGCGGAGGCAACTACAATGTGAGAGGAATCTGCGTTGCAGGTTCGCCGGGCTTTCTCATTGGCTGGAACGAATATCTCGCTTGGGGTGCAACTGCGCTCGGTTCTGACAATGGAGACCTCTTTCAGGAGAGACTAAGTGAAGATAGATCCGAATTTCTCTTCAAAGACGTCTGGTATCCTGTGCAGTCTACCACAGAGGTCATTAACGTTCGTGATGAAGAACCGGTTGAAATCACAGTTAGTAAGACTATTCATGGTCCCCTCGTAGACTCGTTTCTAAAAGGAGCAGGGCGTGCAGAAAACTTCTCACTGAAATACGTTGCTATTGACGAGATGAAGACACCGATAACGGGCATGTTATCCATGATGAGATCAAGAAACTGGGAAGAATTCACCGGCGGATTGAGCGATTACATGTTCCCTGGGATACATGTTGTGTATGCCGACGTGTCGGGAAATATCGGATACCATACGGCTGCGGCAATCCCGATCCGTTCCGGAAGACTTGGCCTTCCCCAGATAGGCTGGACGGGTAACGAGGAATGGACAGGATACTTGCCCTTTGAAGATCTTCCCCATGTTTTGAATCCATCTTTGGGGTTCGTTGCCAGTGCAAATCACCTGCCCGTCGGAGAGTGGTACCCGTATCCTCTAACGATAGGCACCGGAGGGACCGGACATAACCCTAGAAGCATGAGACTTTACGAGCTTCTCGATAATCAGAACGAATTCACTTTTGAGAGCTTTTCGGAGATTCATCGAGACAATGTCTCGGCAATTGCCAGGGACTTTCTCAATCTCGCCGGCATTTTGCTTCAAAGGAATCTGTTGTCTCAAAGCTCATCGAGGCTTCTAAACGTTTTCAGTGATTGGGACTATCGCCTGGTTGAGAACAGCAGGGCAGCAGATATTGCTGAGACTCTTGTCCAAACAATGCATCGAAGTTTGAGGGTCGATTCTTCTACTGCCACTCTAGCCTCAAAATACGGCGGAGGCCATGCGGGAAACATTTTCCTCCTTCGTTCCGTCTTGAGCGAAAATGAGATCTACGGCATGTTGACGGACGAGGAGGAACTCGCGGTTTGGGTCAATCAGGTTATTGAGACTGCAACAGCCAACATCCGAGAAGGCACTTCTCAAGTCAGACCACAAGTGATGGTCTATCAGGCTAATCTTGAGGGTTTTCCCTCAATACTTCCGTATGCAAATAGAATCATGCCGTCTCTCACGACAACCTCAGCAAATACCATCTGGTCACAGCTGGGAAATTCTTATACTCAGGTAGTGGACCTTTCGAACATCGACAACTCTCGAGCGTTTCTGCCGCCCGGGATATCCGAAGATCCGAGAAGTCCTCATTTCTTCGATCAGGTGGCGTTGTGGGTCGCTGGAGAAACCCGCCCCGCTCCCTTAAGTCGAGAAGAAGTCATGAAATATGCGGAATTGGTTAGAATATTACCTTCTTCAGTTACCGAAAAATCAGATTAGGTTGGAGCTGAGTGACCTTGGAAAATCGAACTTGCTATTCAATAAGTCTTAATGGGCTCACAAACTACCTTGACGGGCTAAATATACAGCATAGAGCGCTTGAAAAAGTAATGACTGGAAAAGCGGACTGCATATTGATTCTTCTTGAACACGAACCGGTGCTGACTATAGGTAGGTCGGGAGGAAGAGAGAATCTTCTGGTTGACGAGAGTGAGCTCAAACGCCTGGGGGTCGCGCTCCAAGACACCGACAGGGGAGGTAATATAACCTATCACGGCCCGGGTCAGCTTGTTGCATATCCGATTCTGAATCTTGGAAAATGGAAGAAGAATCTTCCCTGGTACGTGCACTCTCTTGAAGAGGTAGTAATAACGTTGTTGCAAGATTACGGTATAGAAGCAGGAAGAAAACCGGAATACAGGGGCGTATGGGTCAAAGAGGAGAAGATTGCCGCCGTCGGTATAGCGGTAAAAAGATGGTACACAATGCACGGATTTGCTCTGAATGTTCAGGTGAACAAAGATCACTTCAAACTGATAAATCCATGCGGAATAAAGGACTATGCGGTTGTTTCGATGGATGATTTTATAGTCAGTTTAGACTTCCGTGAGATCATTGAGAGAGTGAAAGAGAAGTTCGCACTTATCTTTGAAAGCAAGATCGTGGAGATTTCGAGAGAATGTCTGGAGAGTGTTCAAAGTGATAGAGAAACCAAAATGGCTTAAGGAAAAGCTTAACGCTGACAGAAGTAAAGTGAGTGACATAAAAATCATGTTGCGAAGCCTACGACTTCACACCGTTTGCGAAGAAGCGAGGTGTCCCAATGTAGGTGAATGTTTCGCTTCCAGAACCGCAACCTTCATGATACTAGGCAACGTATGCACAAGGCGCTGTCGATTCTGCGCCGTTTCGAAAGGAATACCCGGCTCTCCAGACCCAAAGGAGCCGGAGAACATTTCTAACGCCGTTCATATTCTTCAACTGAGACACGCTGTAATCACCTCGGTTACAAGGGACGATCTAGATGATGGTGGCGCTTCTCAGTTTGTAGATGTGGTCCGTGAATTGAGAAAGAACTGTCCTGATACGACAATCGAGCTGCTGATCTCTGATCTGAATGGTAACTGGAAGGCACTAGAAAAAATCGTCAGAGAGCATCCGGACGTGCTGAATCACAACGTGGAAACGGTACCTTCCTTGTACGACAAGGTCAGACCCGGAGCGGCTTATGGCCGCTCAATTGAGCTTCTGAGAAGAGTAAAGGAAATCGATTCTACAATAGTAACCAAGTCTGGAATAATGGTTGGACTGGGCGAAAACGAAGAGGAAGTTAGATCCGTAATGAACGATTTGCTTGAGGCCGGCTGCAGCATGTTGACGATTGGGCAGTACCTTCAGCCCTCTCATGAACACCTACCGGTCGTCGATTACGTTACGCCGGAGAAGTTTGAAAATTTCAAGACCTTCGCTCTGGAAATGGGGTTCTTGTTCGTGGCATCTGGTCCTCTCGTTCGAAGCTCATATCATGCCGCAGTGGGTTTCTCTAGTTTGCGGTAGCGAGACGTTCATCGGACGTATTGTATTGAGAAAACTCCTTCTCTCAAGCTTCCTGTTCACAATTCATTAGGAGGAACGAGAGCTTGCTATTTTGTTATCCTCCAAATATACTTTCTTAAGGGGCGCCGTGATACGATTTTCTTAAGATGTTTTTTGCGAACTAATTGCTGGAAGCACATGCAGGATTTTGGAAGCTTTCTCCTCCTGTCTGCTTTAGGGAGTAGTGATTGTGGATACGTTTTGTATAACAAGTGCGGATCAAATAAGAGAATTATGGTCAAAGACCTACAACACCGAAGGGAAACCGGACTGGTCTCACATTCTTCCTTACTATGACGACAACATTCTCTTTAAAGACACGATCCAGGAAATCCGGGGGATCGAAGAATTCAAGAAAATGACAGAAAGGCTTGCCGAGAGATCTAAAGAGCTGAAGATGGCTGTTCTTAGAGTCATTAAGGAAGACAACGTGGTCTTTGTCGAATGGGAGATGACGATACTCTTCAAGAAGACGAGGACTTCCGTGATTTACGGTGCGAGCCGTCTATCTATTAGTGAAGAGGGAAAGATAATCGAGCAGCGAGATTACTATGACCTTTGGGGTACTATCTTCGACAACATACCTTCATTCAGAAAGCCTTACAGGCGTTTCATGAGAAAACACTTCGGGTAGTTGCTGCATATGGAGAGAGGCAGGAGCCCCATCCGCAAATACTGGAAACAATACAAATGGTCAAACATTCGCGCGATGATGAAGAACAACAAGTCTGATCCAAAGATTTGCAATGATGATTTCAAGGATCGCCTAGTGGTTGTTACCGGAGGCACATCGGGTATTGGATACTATACGTGCAGGAAGTATGCCAGCCATGGGGCAAGGATCCTTTCCATAAACCGAAACAAAGAGAAATCGGAAGGCCTGTGCGAAGAGCTCAGACGGGACTTCGGTGCTGAATCTTCATACATGATAGCCGACTTCAGCAGCCTAGAAGACAGCAAGAGGGTTGGGGAAGAGCTATCTAAGATTGAAGATCCCATAGATGTCCTCATACACAATGCCGGAGTCTTCCTTAAGCAAAAAGAACTGACTGTCGATGGCCTTGAAATGACATATGCCGTGAACTATCTCTCTTCTTTCGTTATAAACTACATCTTAAGAGACAAGCTTAAGGCACAGGAGAAATCGCGGGTATTACTTGTGAATTCAGAAGGTCATCGCTTTGCTGTGTGGGGAATTAAGACAGATGACCTTAACTGGCAGAAGAGACACTACAATGGCCTCAAAGCCTACGGTTCCGCTAAGACCGCCCAACTTCTCAGTATGATAGTATTCAACGAATACTTCAAGGGGAGCGGTGTAACAATCAACGCTATGCACCCCGGTGCAGTTAGAACGGGTACAGGAAAAGAAAACGGGGCATTTTACAAATGGTACAAGAAAAATTTCGTCGACAGATTTTCCCGCTCACCGGAGATTTCAGCTGAATCTCTTTACTATCTGGGTGTTTCACGCGATGTAGAAGGCATAAGTGGAAGATTCTTCAATTTGACTACCGAAGAGATTCCAGCCCCGCCGGCCCTTGATACCGAAACAGCTGAAGAACTCTGGCAGGAAAGCCTGCGGATGGGGGGCCTCAATCATGGAGACCTATGACGTTATAGTCGTTGGCGGAGGAATAGCTGGAATGACCAGCGCCGCATATATTGCAAAAGCAGGGACCAAAGTCCTCCTGCTGGAAAAGAACGAGAAGTGTGGTGGCCTGATCAACTCTTTCTGGAGGGATGGGTTTCAGTTTGACGGAGGAGTTAGAGCACTTGAAAGCGCCGGTATCATTCTGCCGATGCTCAGGGAACTCGGAATAGAAATCGAAATAGTCAAGAGTCCCGTATCGGTGGGAATTGAAGACACTGTCATACGTGTGACCTCAAAGGAGAGTCTTAAGGAGTATTCAGATCTTCTGAGAAAGATGTATCCCGGAAGCGATGAAGAGATCGAGAGAGTGATTTCATTCATAAAGAGGATTATGAAGGACATGGAGATTCTTTATGGAGTCGATAATCCTCTTTTCATGGACTTCAAGAACAACAAATCATATTTTGTGAAAGTATACTTGCCGTGGCTCTTCAAGTTCCTCCTCACCCTCAGAAGAATCGGGAAATTCCAAATACCCGTAGAGGAATTTCTTGAGAAGATTGTTGAAGATAGGTCTTTGAGAGACATAATAGACCAGCATTTCTTCAAGAACACCCCGACTTTTTTCGCCATGAGCTACTTCTACCTTTATCAGGATTACTTCTACCCAAAAGGTGGAGTTGGAACTATGGCCGAACGCGTAAGAGAAAAGATAGTCCAGTTTGGCGGGGAAATCGAGACAGGTAGGGAAGTAACAGAGGTCAATGCTGGAAGAAAAGTAATTGTCGATACCGGTGGAAGATCCTACAAATACAGGAAACTAGTTTGGGCTGCCGACCTAAAGAAGCTTTACTCAATTGTGAAAACAGACGGCCTGCCCGAAACCTCAGCAAAGATGGTTAACAAATTTAGATCCGAGATATCGAAGAAACACGGTACCGATTCTATTTTCAGCATCTTCATCGCGGTGGATGAACCTCCCGAAAAATTTGAAGCGATAGCCAGCGGTCACTTCTTCTATACTCCTTCGAGGAAAGGATTGGGAGAAATTCATCGCAGCGAAATGAAGTCCATTCTGGAGAACTGGTCGGAGAGTTCGAAAGAGAAGGTTTTGAGCTGGCTGGACAGATTCTGCGAACTGGGTACCTACGAGATCTCGATCCCCGTTCTCAAAGACAAGAACCTTGCCCCTCAAGGAAAGACCGGCCTGATTGTAAGCACTCTCTTCGAATACGAGATCGTGAAAAGAGCGTATGAATCCGGCTGGTACGAGGAGCTGAAAGAAGAACTCGAGAAGAGAGTAATCGAGGTTCTCTCAAACTCAGTGTACCCGATTCTGAAAGACAGGATTCTTTTTTCATTCTCCAGCAGCCCGCTTTCAATAGAGAATTATGTCGGCAGCTCAGAGGGATCGATCGTAGGCTGGTCGTTCGAAGAACCGATACCTGTGGTCTCCAGCATGATGAAAGTAAACAGCTCAGTCAAGACGCATATACCGGATGTTCTTCAGGCAGGCCAGTGGACTTACAGTCCTTCTGGCGTACCGATTAGCATACTTACTGGAAAACTGGCTGCCGATTCCGTCATAAAGAACGTTAAGAACGCTCGATTTGAAGGCTAACGAGCTCTATGTATCTGTAGACCAGTGTTTTCGGGTTTCGAGCAAATCAACAATCGAGTATCGAAGGAAAGAATATTATGAGTATCAACAGTTTGATTCCAGATAATTCCGAAAAGGGCACCGGACTGATTCTAGAATACCGGGACCTCTACCTCTTTCAGGTTTCCGGAAGGAAGCACCGAACAGAGACGGGGGAAAGGTTCTTCGCTGGAATCGGAGGCCATTGTGAAGAAGGCGAGGGGTTCATCCAGGCAGCAAAACGCGAAGCAGTCGAAGAGACTGGAAAGACGGTTGAAATAACCCATTCAGCCCGGACGGATATTGTTCAGTCAAACGGAGGTGTTGTCGACACCATCGAACTTCCATCTCCAGCCCCCAGAATGATCTACAAAATGCTTGATCGACGAAAGAGCTTGCCCGAGAAAGGACCGTACTTCATAGCGTGCTTCAATGCATATTTCACAGATGATGCTCCCTTCGAACTCGACCCCGAGGAGGTGAGCGCATTGATTGCCATACCGGAGGAGTTGCTTTGCGGGAGTCTTGAGCGCAAGATAGGGCTTGAAGACATACTCTCGTCCGGAGGAGAGATTGTCGCAGGTTACCTGGAAGCAAGCGCAATGCTCTTTCCCCTCGGAACGGCAGTAGCTCTTGCAAATCTCTTGAAAAGAGACAAAGGCCTTTCGGAGGTTGATTATGACTAGTGAAGTATTGCTTCTTGGAAATCCATTGCTACGGGAAAAATCATCTCCCGTCACTGACTTTCGAGGCCAGGAGATGCTAGGGCAGTTCGCTATGCTTAAGCAGGCCCTCCATGAATTCAGAAATGAAAACGGCTTTGGCCGTGGTATCGCAGCCCCGCAAATCGGCATTCTTAAGAGAATGGTTGCGCTCAATCTAGGTCAGGGGAGTTTCATTATTGTGAACCCGCGAATTACCGAGCGCAACAAGTCCACATTTACCATGTGGGATGACTGCATGTCCTTTCCACATCTGCTTATTAGGCTCGAGAGAAGTCTTTCGATAGATATCGTGTATGAAGATGAAAGGGGAATCGAACACGAGTGGAAGGGAGTCGATCAGGCAAAATCGGAGCTGCTTCAACATGAGATAGATCACCTTGATGGCATTCTCGCAATAGACCACGCGCTCGACTCAAGAAGCATAATCTACCGTTCAGAATACGAAAGGAACCGCGAGTACTATGACAGTCTCGTGAATTACACCATAGAGCCAACTTTGTGAGATGCTTCCTGAGTTGTCTTCTACTTATTACACCTGCCATTCCAGTCTTTCGGTTCTCAAATGCTCCCAAAATCCAGAAACCGGAATTGATTCCATGGAAATTGCACAACGATTTTCTCTTGGTTTTATCGCTCACAATGCTTGCCCGGATGAGCTTCACAGAGAATGAATTCGCTGATCAACGCGCAGAACTAATTATCTAGTTTGAGAGTGTCGGCCAAGCAATGAGTCTTCTTGAGAATTGAATTCTCAGTAGGCACCTCATCTGCTCATTCTCGACAATTGTTAAATCGCAATACTCATAGCACTGAGCCACTTGAGGGCGATAAGAAAGTGTCCTTCAGGAGTGGGATGGACACCATCTTCTGCCCAGAAACCCTGCTCTCTTCTTGTAGCCGCAGAAGCGAAAATCCCGTCAAGCGGGACGTAAATGGCCTCATATTCCCTCGCAAGTCTTCTGATTATCTGAATCTTCGGTCCAAGGTCTTCTGTCCAGGACTCCATCTCGCCTCTTAACGGGAGAAAGAACGGTTCCATAATTATTGAAGACGCCCCGATAGTGGCAACTGATTCGAGCAGATACCTATAGTCTCTTTCGAAGATGTCTGGTTCGGTCTTGTCATTGCTGTCATAGAACCGCCAGCAGTCATTTACCCCGACCAGCATTGAAATCCAGTCTGGCGATAAATCAATACAGTCGGCTTTCCAGCGTTCTCGAAGATCCTTCACCCTGTCGCCCCCGACACCCCTGTTTAGAAACTCTATTCTTAACCCGGGATATGAGGCTCCGACAAGCCCAGAAATAATAGCGGGGTAACCGTTTCCCAGACCAAAGAAGTCTTCTCTGTCTCTGCCGGCATCTGTTACGCTGTCTCCTTGAAAGAGAACTCTTTGCCCTTCTTTAAGAAGCACTCTTCTCAACCCCTCCATTCAATCCAAATGCAGATTATCTCTCGACCCTCTGGCAAAAGAGAAGCAGGAGAAATGAGCCGTTATGTGGAACCATTCCGATAATAGTAACCCTCCTCTATACTGCGAGCAGAAATGTCGGAGCCGCTTCCTACCGACCGTTGCGTTAACATCGAGCAACATAACTGCTATTCTCTAGATCATGATCTTACTTCTGTATCGCCCCTCTATCCAATCTCTAGCTACTCTGTGCGCAAAATCAATATCTGGCTCACCATTCGACGAATTAGAGTATATGAACCCAGCATTGAAAGAATCTCCAGCACCTATTGTATCTAAAACATTCTTGGATTCCGCTGTGGGATAGAGTCTTGAATTCTCTCTTCCAATCATAAGAGAACCTTTTGAACCCATCTTGACCATTGCCTGACCTTCATAGTCCTCGAGGTACGTTTCAGTTGCAGCCTCTATCGTTGACTGGTTAGTAGCTTCCATGAGCTCCGCTTCATTGGGCATAAACCAGTCCACCGAATCTAGCAGTCTCTGAATCTGAATTCTGAAAAGACTCCAGCCATCCGGTGGCCATCCGGGATCGAGATAGATTGTGTTTTCTTTTCTGAGAGCTTCCAGCAATGTCTGCAGGTTGCTTTCTCTTAGACCGTTAAGAACATTTATCCCGCAGAACAAAATGTGCGCTCCCTCAACACCAGTGAGTTTGTTTTCAACGAAGTCAACATCTAGATGGTGCATTATCGTCTCGTTACTGATGAAACTCCTCTCGCTGTCTATATGGGTAATCGCAACCGTACATGGTGTTCTGCCCTGGATAAGATCAAACCCTTCTACCGACACTCCCATATCTTTGAATCTCTCCTTGAACGTCTTCCCGAAGAGATCATTTCCCGCTACCGTCACAATATCCACCGGTACTCCGAGATCGGCAAGCACAACAGCCGTGTTAGCCGCCTGGCCGCCAATACGCATTTCGATTGAATCAACGCCGATCTCCGTGCCCCACTCGGGCCAGTCATCCACCGGACCTGCTATTATATCTACATCGATATTCCCAACCACAATTACTCTATCCATTTGATCACTCTCTTCTTTAATCTCTTCAACAGTGTTTTCTCGAAACCTTCACAGATTATAGCATTCGTGGAATGATGGAGAAGTTCCGTCTGGCGATACAACGAACCCCACTCTGAGAACAAGTATTCCATGAGGAAATCTTGCACGTGAGCTCTCGAGTTACAACAGAAAATCGGTCGATAAAAAGAACAGCCTTCAAGGCTGTTCAGATAAGATATAAGACATTTGTTGTAAACTCATCGATAGATTGTCGAGTTAGGGTGTAGCAAGTTGTACATGTGTCAGTCCTTATGACATTCGCTACAGCAGTAAGCACAGCCGTCAACATTCTGGTAAAAGTCGCGAGCCTTCTGAAGCGCTCCAAAGCAGTTCACGAAATCTCCCAGCATTGTCTTCGACTTCACTTCTCTCAGTCTCTCACAGTGTTCGGTATGAATCTCGTGTTCTCCGGCCGGCTTTGCGCTGTCATCTACGTAGTAAATCACTTCACAACACCTCCTTCAAACAATTGCATAGATTGTCTCGGTAGATAGTCCGCACTAAGGACATCCTATTTGAAATTATAGCATCCGGAGCTGCTTACAAGAATATTCAGTGATCAAGGGAAAAAGCACAGTAAATATTGATCTTTATTTCACAAACTTAGTCGGCTTTTGCGTTATAATTATTTAGATAAGGAGGTGCTGTCCATGATAAAAGCTACGATCTTCCCTGGGAGATACGTTCAGGGAGCCGATGCGCTGAATTCTCTGGGAAAGGAACTGAAAAGATTCGG